>JBAZMN010000068.1:0-7260 GCA_041649735.1 Opitutaceae bacterium
CCGGTTGCGCCGCTGATCGCGGATCCGTTGTGGAACCATTGGAGCGTCGGTTCGGGATTCCCAGAAACCGTGGCGGAAAATTGGACGCTGGCGCCGATGGATGCAGACTGGCTTTGCGGTTGATGCAGGATGACCGGGGCGCTGGCTTCCATTCCGAGGCGGATGGTGTGGCTGTCGGTATCGGCGACAACGAGACGCCCGGTGGGGTCCACCGCGATGCCGGATGGGCCGTTGAACCGCGCGGCCCTGCCCATGCCGTCGGCGCTGCCAAAGAGTTTGCTCACGCCGGCCAGGGTCGTCACTGCGCCGTCCGATCCGATCCGGCGGATCGCGTGGTTGTCCGCCACGTAGACATTGCCGGCCGCGTCGGCCGCGACCGCCGCCGGCGCCGTGAAGCGGGCCGCGGCCGCCGCGCCATCGACACTGTCGCCGCCGCAATAAGCCGGTGCCCCGGCGAGGATGGCCGCCGGTTCACCCGGAGCGACTTTCCAGATGACCGAGGAGTAAAGATCGGCGGCGAACACATTGCCGGCGCGGTCGAGCGCGATCGCCAGGGGCACCTGCCCGTGCTTCACGGCGGCGCGGGGATCGGGCACCTCGGCCACGGTTGTCACCTGGCCGCCGGGCGCGATCCGGCGGATCTCTCGGTACGTGTCGAAGTTCCAGGTGCTCCGGTAGTCCGCCACCACGACATTGCCCTCGCGGTCCGCGGCGATGCTGTGCGGACTGACGAAACGCGCGGCGGCACCCGTGGCATCGACGTAGTCGCTTGTTCCGGCCGCGCCGGCCAGGGTCGACACCATACCGTCCGGCGTGATCTTGCGCACCGTCATGTTCCCCGTGTCCGCCACGTACACGTTGCCCGCCGCATCGACGGCCACGGCGCCGGGAGCATTGAAGCGCGCATCGCCGCGCATGCCGTCGGCAGCCCCGGCGGTTCCCGCCAGTCCCGCCAGCGTGGTCACGACCCCGCCGGGCGTGATTTTGCGAATCGTGTGGTTGGCGGTATCTGCCACATAAACGTTGCCCGCCTCATCCACAGCCACGCCCGCGGGATAGAAGAAACGGGCGGTCTGGCCCGCACCATCCGCGCTGCCATAGGCTGGCCCAAATCCGGCCAGGGTGGTGGCCGTCCCCGACGGCGAAAGCTTCCGGATCACCGAATTGGCCGTGTCGGCCACATACAGAGTGCCCGACTGATCCATCGCCAGGCCGTCGGCGTAGCCGGCATCGCCGTACCCCGTGGCGGTGGTCAACGTCATCAGTTTCGTCAGCCCCCCCGACGGCGTCAGCCTCCAGATCGCATTCCACGAATCGACAACGGTGATGTTCCCGGCGGCATCGACCACCAGGCTCTTGGGCCGGTAGAAGCCGTCCGGCAGATCGACCGGTATGGCGAGCGTCGTCACGACGCCTGCGGGTGTGACCTTGCGGATCGCGTTGTTCGAGGTGTCGGCCACATAGAGATTGCCCTCGGGCCCCAAGACCAAACTCCGGGGGCGCGCAAAGCGCGCGCTGCCGCCCGTGCCGTCGGCGTCCCCGCCAAATATTCCCAGCGACCCCGCCAGGGTCGTGACCGTGCCGTCCGGAGTGATCTTCAAAATCGCGTTTTGGAGGGCATCGGTGGCGTAGAGGTTACCGTCCGCATCGACCGCGAGGTCGTGGGCCGGTCCATATCCGGTGGCGCTCCCGGGAAATGCGGTCGGATCGCTCGTGCCGGGAAACCGGGCCACGGTCGTCACCACGCCGGCCGGGGTGGTTTTCCGGATCGTTCCGGACCAAAGCTCCGACACGAAAACATTGCCCGCCGCATCCACGGCCACGCTTTCCGGCGCGCTCAACCGCGCGGCGCTGCCGGTGCCATCGGCGGAACCGGACACTCCCGCCAATCCCGCCAGGGTGGTGACCAGCCCGGCAGGCGTGATCTTGCGAATCGTATGATTATCGGTGTCGGCCACGTAGAGATTGCCGGCCCCGTCGACGGCAACGTCAAAGGGCGACGAGAAGCGCGCCGCCTCGCCCGCGCCGTCGTCGGCGCCGATGCTCGCCTTGCCGGCCAGCGTGGTGAAGGCGTACGGCGTGTCGGTCACCTGCCCTTCCGCCAGCGCGGACAGCAAACTCATCGCCAGCACCAGCGCCCCCACCGGGTGCACGAGACGCGCCTTGGTGCCGGACCAACGGACCAACGGCCGGCAGGTTTTCATGGGATGTTTCCTCCATTCAAGATCAGTCTGCGCAAATCGCCGCTCCTTAATCCCAGCCGCCGGCCCGCGAAGTTTTGGACCCCGGCCCGGGCAGGCCGCACAGCTTGCACGTGAGGAGCTGCCGGAGGTCGCCCGGCGTGCGGAGGTCGCCCAGTTCCTGGCTGCTGATCGACACCCGGAACACATCCTCGGTGAGGGCCACGACCTCCATCATCGTCAGTGAGTCGAGGCCCAGATCCTCGGCCAGCCGGAGATCATCGCCGGAGTTCCTGAGCCTGGCCCGCAGATCCGGCGGCACATGCCGCTCGATGATGCCGAGGACGATGGCGGGGAGATGCTGGGTATTGCCCGTCTGGCGGAACCGACAGGCGGCCTGGTAGATGGCGGTCGGGCAGTGCTTCAGCGTTTCGCGCAGGCCGGCGTCGTCCGCGGGCGGCAGGGTCTCCGCGGAGCCCGGCAGCGATCCGGCAGCTCCCCAGGTGGTGTTGGCGGCTTCGGCCATTGCATGCTCCTGCAATGTATGACCATCGGCCGGGCCCAACCCGCTACTCGGGGCGGACAAGTGCAGGGTTTTCGTAGCCAAACGATCCAACGGCATGAGTTGACTCAAAACGTGGCGGTCAGCGACAGCGAGTAGGTGCGCCCGCGCCAGTCGCCATAGGGCTGCACCCCGGCGCCGGAAGGGTCGTTGGCGTATCTCGGGAAGTGGGCGCCGAAGATGTCGTTGACGCGCACCTGACCGCGCAGGCCGAAGCGGGAGCTCTTCCATGGCAGCCACCGACCGAGGTCGCTCTGCAAATAGGCGTCGAATTGCCAGCAGTGGTCGATCCGCTCGCCGCCCTGGCTCGGCCACTCGATGACCGGCAGGATGCGCGAGCCAAAGTAGTGACCGTCCAGACCGAAGCCGTACGTGGTGCTGGACCAGCCGGCGCCGAAGTTGGCGCGATAGCGGAGCAGCCCCGACACCGAGCCGTCGGGCAGCCGCAATTCGTCCACCACCGGGGAGTCCGGGAACACCTGCCGGTCGAAGCGCTGGAACCAGACCAAGCGGCCGTACAGGTTCAGCGTGCCGCCCGCGCACCGGGTCCACGCATAATCGAGGGTCGCGTTCCAGTTCTGTGAGCGCCGCCCGGCCGCGTTGACCTGGCCGGTGAGCACCGAGGTGACGTAGCCGGCCGGGTGACCGTCGCCCGGCGCCAGCGGCGCCCGGATCACCCGGCCCGGAAACAGCGATTCCAGATCGAGCAGCGACTGGGCGTCCAGCGAGATGAGCTCGTTGGTCTTCCGGGTGTCCACGAAATCCACCGCCGCCCGGAAGCGATGCTCCCGGCCCCGCTGGAAAATCACGCCCGCCGTCTGGGTGACCGCCGACTCGGGCCGCAAGTCGGGGTTGAGCGCCTCCCGGGCCTGGACATTGTAGCTCTGGCCCCGCACCGGATCGGTGACCCACGCGTAGCTGACCTCCCCCGAGCCGATGTCGGAGGGCGCCGCGGCCTGCCGGCTCATGAACGGCGTCGGATACCGGTTCGATACCGTGACGCTGCCGCGCAGGGAGAATCCTCCCGCCAGATCCGCCTTCAGGCCGGCCGTCGGCGCCACATAGGCTTCCCGGCTCGTGTCCGCCGCGATATACCGCACCGCCACATCGCTTTCGAGCTTGCGCAGCCAGCGCGGCAGACGGCGCGGCGGCAGCAGCGGCGCCTGCAGTTCGCCGAACACGCTGTAGCGTTGCAGGACGCGCCCCTGCCACTCGATCGGATCCGCCGCCAGCGTGCCGTCGCCGAAGCGCTGCACGTTCGTGTAATCGGCCAGATGCATGCGCCGGTAGTCGGCGCCGAGGTTCACCGCCCCCAGGCCGGTCGGCAGCACGAGGGACTGGTTGGTGATCCGGACCGAGGCATCGATTGTATCGTAGTTGCCGAGGGTCACGAAATGCCCGCGGTCGCCGTAGTAGACCAGTACCTGGTCATAGAACTCCGGCGGCGGGCCGTGGACCTGGGTGTCACGCAGCGGATTGTAGACACGCGTGTCGACCAGCTGCTGCCAGCGGGCGGCATCCGCGCCGGCCAGGCCCTGGTATTTGGACAGATTGTGGGCGTACTGCGCATCGAACGCCACGCGCCAGTCCGCCGGCAGCTTGAGCAGCAGGCCGAGCACGGCGGACGCGAATTCGATCCGCCCTTCGCTGTAGTTCCCGCCCAGCCCCGGCGCTGTCTCGTTCAGCGACACCCGCACGTCCTGTCCGAACGGGTTGAACGGGGAATCCGCGCGCTGCGTCAGGTCCGCGGTCTGCACATCGTAGCCGCGATGGACCACGGTGCTCGAATAGGTGCCGTCCAATCCGATCTGCAGCCAGGGCAGCACATCGTAGGTGGCGGAGGCGAAATACGTGGCGCGCTGCTGCCGCCGGCCATAGGGGTAACCCGCGCTGTCGGGCGATACCGCCAGGCTGCCGCCGGGCGCCTCGAACAAATCCAGGTTGTGCACGCCCTCCCGCCCGGCGAAGGCCGCGAGGCCGCCCGTGCCGTCCGCGCCCGGCGCCACCGAGGTCACCGGGGATGAGCCCGGGCCGAAGAGCGGGGTGAGATTCACGCTGCGGACGTTCGGGGTGGCGCGGTAGACCGGGTCGCCCGGCGCGGCCGAGGGATGGATGTTGGCCCGGATGTAGCCCAGCTCCGCCTCCGTCGGCGGCATCGTCCGGGTAAAGCTGGCGTTCAGCCGCACACGCAGCGCCCCGCCGAGCAGGGTCCGGCTGTGCAGCAGCGAGACGGAGGACTGGGGCGCGTCGAATCCGTGCAGCGCATTCGTGTAGGTGGTCGTCACCTCGGTCGCCTCCCCTTCCGCGTCCGGCCGCAGCACGATGTTGATCACGCCGCCAACCGGATTGCCGGTGTAGAGCGCGGCCGCGGAGGCCGGCAGGACCTCGATCTGCTGCACCAGGCTGAGCGGAATGAAATTCACGTCCGGCGGCAGCGTCGAATCGTGACTGCTGGTCACGACCTCCGGCAGGCGCCGGCCGTTCACGAGCACAACCGTCTCGTCCGCGTCATAGCCCCGCAGGTTCAGGTTCGTGCTGCCGGCGGTGTAGCTGCGGGCGCGGCCGTCTTGATCCGGCGGACTCGTCGTCGCGTCGCTGTCGAGCAGTTCGCGCTGGAGGAATTCGTTCACGTTCACCACGCCGCTGCGGACGATCTGGCTGCGCGTATAGACGGTGTAGGGCAGCGCGTCGTCGGCCGTGCGCGGCAGGTCCAGATTGCCGGCGGCCACGCGCGGGCCGAGATAGGCTTCGCTGCCGTCGAAGAGCCGGTTCCGGCCGGATTCGCTGGTCACGACATAGGGCTCAAGCTGCGTCACCTCGTCCGTCGCCAGCATTTCTTCCGTGTCGAGGGCGGTCACCCGGCCGGCCAGCACCCGCACGCCGGCGATCGGCCGGGGTAGATAACCGGCACCGGCCGCCACCAGCCGGTGCACGCCGGGCGCCACGGCGTCGAAGGTGAATTCGCCGTGCTCGTCCGTCACCGCCGCCCGGCCCGTATCGAGCAGGGTGACCCGCACCCCGCGGGCGGGCGCGCCATCGGAGCCGAGCAGCCGCCCCTGGATCGCACCCGTGAGCCGCGCGGCCCGCGTGACCACGAACTTTCCCTTGTCATCCCGCCGCGCGATGAAGCCGGTGCCGCGGAGAAGCCGGCTGAGCGCATCGGCCGGCTCATAGCGGCCGACGACCCCGGTGGACTGCGCCGACCGCAGTTCGTCGAAGGAATAGAGCACCTCGATCTTCGCCTGCCGGGAAAAACCCAGCAGGGCGTCGGCGGCCGGTCCGGCCGGCAGATTGAAATCCACGGGCTCGGCCCGCGCAGCCAGCGGCAGCAGGACCACCAGACCCAGCAAGCACAGGCGTCGCAGCACGCCGGCCAAGCATGAACGGTCCGCACCTGATGGCGAGATGGGACCCGGCGGCGGATCCCCACAGGGTCTTTCACCGGGGCAGGTCACAGCGGTAGCAGAGCGAGTCCCTGCGGATGGAAATCCTCGCCGAGGAAAACGAAGGCGATAAAAACGGCGTTTCCGGGTTTTTTCTGTGTCATCCTCTGCTTCCTTTGCGATCTCCGTGTAAAAGATTCCGGGTTCGGCTGCGGCGCTGGGATTAGCATCCGGTGGCGCTACGGCTCGCTGCGCAGGCTCACCTGCACCGTGCCGTTCAGGCTGCGGGTCACCCGGACCGGCAGCACTTCCTCCAGGGCGGCAAAAAAGCCGTCGAGATCGTCCAGGCTGTACCGTCCGCCGACGCGCAGTTCCGCGGCGCCCGGCGTGGCCGTGATGCCACGCCCGTGGTAGCGGGCAAAGCGGGCAAGGGCCTCGCGCAACGGCACGCCGGCAAACACCACCTGCCCCTGGCGCCAGGCGAGCGCATCCGCCAGGGCGGCCGGCGGCAGCGCGCGGACGGTGACGCCGGTGGAGCCGGCGGCAAGCTGGTCGCCGGCGGCAAGCGCCACGGGGGCGCCGGACCGTCCGGCCGCATCGCCCGGACGCGCCTGCACCGAACCCTCGACCACCGTCACTTCAAGCAGGGAGGCGGTTTCGGCGCGGACGTCGAACTGGGTCCCGGTCGCCTGCACCGATCCGGCCGGGGTTTCCACGATGAACGGCCGGCTGGCGTCCTTGTGCACGGCAAAGAACGCCTCGCCGGAAGCGAGGCGCACGCGGCGCGTCCGCCGGTCGATTTCGATCCGCAGACTGGTCTGGGCGTTGAGTTCGAGCCGCGTACCGTCGGCCAGCGTGAGGGTCTGCCGCATCGCCAGCGGCGTGGCCAGGTTCTCCGATTGGGCCTGCGGGCGGTTCAACCAGAACCCCAGGACGACGGCCGCGGTGGCCGCGGCCAGGGCGCCGGCGCTCCAGCGGAGCCACGGCCGCATCCGGCGAAAACCGGAGTCCGGCGGCAGCTCGACGGCCCCAGCCGCCACCAGGGCCGGCAGCTGTTGTTCGAGATCGGCAGAAAACTGGCAGTAACGCGCGAGCAGCGGGCGGTGGGCCGGACTTTCACCCAGCCACGCATCCA
>JBAZMN010000069.1:0-7181 GCA_041649735.1 Opitutaceae bacterium
ATCAAGGTTTACTGCGCCATCCTCGGCGGGGTGATGGTGCTCAATGGCGTGCTCATTTTCTTCAACGTCAAGGAGCGCTACTATGCGGGCGTCGCCGCGCGGCAGCAGCAGAAGGTTTCACTGCGCGAATCGTTCTACGAGACGCTGAAGTGCAAGCCGTTCCGGCTGATGCTGCTCGTGGGGCTCTCGTTTACGCTCGGCACGAGCATGCTCGGCTCGCTCGGCTACTACACGACGGTCTATTATGTGTGTGGCGGCAATACCGTGTCCGGGAACAACTGGAACGGCGTGATGGGCCTCGCCTACATGCTCTGCGGCTTTCTCGGCGCGCCGACCCTCGCGTGGATCGGGCACCGGACGGGCAAGCGTCCCGCCATGTTCATCGCCCTGGTCGTGGCCATCGCCGCCTTTGGTGGCAACTGGTTCTGGTACAACCCGTCGTGGCCCTGGCTCCAGTTGGTCGGTTGTGGTTTCGGCGCGTTCGCCAGTTCCGGCTTTTACATGATCAGCGCCTCCATCAGTGCCGACATCATGGACTACGATGAGCTCAATACCGGCAAGCGCCGCGAGGGGGCCTTTTCCGCCTGCAGCTCGTGGATCAACAAGGCCGGCAACGCCCTCGGCTATTTTGCCGCGGGCATCGTTCTCAAGACCATCGGCCTTGATGCGAGCCTGTCGGGTCCACAGTCGCCGCCCACGCTCTTCTGGCTGCGGGTGATGGTCGTCAGCCTGCCGATCATCGGCATTACGATCGGGATGCTCGTGCTCTCGCGCTTCAAACTGACCCAGGAAAAAATGCACGGCATCCGCCTGGAACTCGAGGCGCGCCGCGGCAAGGTCTGAATCACCTCGTGTTTTTGCCGGTCGCTTCCTAATTTCCTGTTCCCGTTTTTCTTACCATGAGCCATTGGAATCTGCTTGAAGACGGCGTCTACCTTCACCGCGACAGCTGCAACGTCTATGCCGTGCGCGGCCCCGACGGGCAGTGGCTGATCATCAATGCCGGCACCGGACGGGCCGCCGCGTGCCTCCCGGAATTGGGCGAGGTCCGCGAAGTCACGGTCCTGCTCACCCATCATTTCCGGGATCATACGGCCGGGGCGGAGGCATTTCGCCGTCGCGGGGCGCACATCTGCGCGCCTTACGGGGAACGCGAGCACCTGAGTGATCCCCAGCAGGCGTTCCGCTCCTGTGAACATTGGCTGCTCTACGACCTGGCTTGGGACCATTTCGCCCCGATCGAGCCCGTTGCGGTCGAGCGCTGGATGCGGGATTACGAGAAGACCGTGCTCGCCGGTCTGCCCGTGGAGGTCATCCCTGCGCCCGGCGTGACGCTGGGGGCCGTCGCCTATGCCGTGGAACTGGCCGGCAAGCGCAAGATCACGTTCGTCGGCGAATTGATGAGCGGACCCGGCCGGCTCGCCCGGCTCGCGCCGCTGCAATACCAGTATAACGATCTTTTGGGCGGAGAAAACGTCCTGCTCTCCTGGGATCGCGTGCTCGCGGTGAACCCGGTGGCCGCCTTTCCCAGTCTGGGTGAGCCGTTTGGCGAGATCCGCGCCGCGGTCGCGCAACTGCGCAAGAATCTGGAACGCTTCGACACCATTCATCCCGGCTACGCTGCCCGTTTGGCAGAACCGTCATCCCCCGGCATCGAGGAAGTCTTGCCCCGGCTCTATCGCGCCAGGAAGACGGTGGCCGAGACGCATTTCATCATCGGCCGCTCGGGCCGGGTGCTGGCCCTGGACTACGGCTACGATATGGCCGGCATCCGTTTCCCCGGACGGGCAAAATTTTCCACCCGCCGCACGCTCCTCCATAGCGTGGAGGCCCTGCGGAAGCACACGGGCGCCAGTCGCATCGATACCGTGCTGGCGAGCCACTACCACGATGACCACATCGGAGGCGTGCACCTCCTGCAGCGGCTCTTTGGCACGGAATTGTGGGCTGGCGAAAACTTTGCCGACCTTCTCGAACATCCCGCCGACTACGACCGACCCTGCCTGTGGCCCGAGCCGCTCCGCGTTACCCGCCGGCTGCCGCTGGGAGAGACGGTCCACTGGGAGGACGTCGCGATCACGCTTTACCCCATGGTCGGGCACACGGAGTTCTCAACCTTGCTCTGCCTTGAGTTCGACGGTCATCGCGTGGCCCACACCGGCGACCAGATTTTCTACCAAACCGCCCAGGGGATCAACATCGCGCCGCCGGCTGCCGGCGGGGTCTTCACCAACCACGTCTACAAAAACGGCCTCGCCCTCGGCGGTTATGTTGACTGCCTGCGCCGCCTGCGCGCCTTCCAGCCCGAGATCATCCTCAGCGGACACGCCCTGCCTTACCGGCCGGATGAGCATACGTGGGCGCTCTTTGAACGCACGGCGCCCGCTTTTGATGATATTCACCGGGCGCTCATGCCGCTCGGTGATGAACAGATGCACTTCGGCCCCGAAAGCCAGCCGGCCAAGTTGCAGCCCTACAATCTGCATCTCCCTGCCGGCAAGACGACCGTCCGGCTCCGCGGCTGGGTACTCAATCCGTTCAATCACAACGTCACGGCCGATCTTCGGTTCACGACGCCGCCCGCGGGGTGGCAGGCGGCGCCGATCCGCCTGACGCTTGCACCGCGGGAGAAAAAGCCGTTTGAGACGACGCTCACCGTGACGTCCGAAGCCCGCCGCCGGCAGCCGATCGCGCTCGATCTCACGGTCGGCGAACGGCCCTTCGGCCAGGTGGCCGAGGCGTGGGTCACCGTCGGGTACGACCGGTTCTGAGTCTCCGCCGCCGGCGGTTTCATGTGCCGCCCGGGTGCCGCGAACACCCGCCAGCTGTGAGCCCCGCCGGGATCGCACCACTCCACAAAATATTCCCGCTAAGTTTTCCATGGACTCCTACCTTCAAACCATCCGGGTGACGTTCAGGTCGGAGGCGGCGGCCCGCCGGGCGCGCCTCGGCATCGCCCCTCTCTACCACGATCTGCGGGCCGCCTTTTCCACCCGCATGGATGATACCAACGCGGGCAGTCTCGGCGTGGCGAAGGTGATGGCGAACCACGGTCAAAAAGGAACGTTCTATTTGAACCGTCTCCAGGTTTGGTGGGAGGACAATGCCTACACCGGGGCCGAGATGTCGGGCGACCCCGCGGGGGAATTTCCCCCGCGCCTGCTGGCCGGTGGAAATTCCATCGGCGGCCACACGACCAGCCATGAATATATGCCGGCGTTGTCCAAGAACCTCGCCTTTCGCGAGATCATGGGCATCCGGGTGGCGCTCGAGGTTCAGACCAGGTCGCCCGTCCTCTCCTTCACCTATCCTTACGTGTCGTTTCGGACGGAAGTCCGCGACGGATGCGATCGAACGGATCTGGAAGCGATGCTGCTCCGTTCGGGTTACTACCAGCTGGCCGAGCACCAGTACAATGCGGACCGGGACAGCGGCCTGCAGGACGGCGTGTTCGTCATCTGCGACGGCGACACCGATGGCGGCCGGTATACCGAAGCAGCCCTGACGCAGCCCCGGGCAGAACCGGAGCGGCCGCTATTTCTGGTCACCATGCACCCCTGGGTGCATGCATGGGGCGGGCCGGAATTTCCCAAGCTGGCGGAGATTTACCGCAAATGGTCGGGGCGGAAGGATTGGTGGTACTGCAACCAAAACCAGTATGCGGCGTACCGGTACCAGGCCCGGCATGCCCCGCTCCAGGCCTCGGTGGAGGGGAATGTGCTGCGGGCTGTTTTGACGCGGCCCGACTCATTGGATCTTAACGACTGGACGCCGCTGACGCTGAAGGTGGAGGGGGTAACCCCGGGCGAGGTGGTCTCGGTGGCGTGTGCCGGCGCGGAGGTGCAGCCGGTGGCCCTCGAGGGCGCCTATGCGTTTGATCTATTTCATGACCGGCAACGCGGAGCGATTGAAGTCTATGCTGAAACGGACAACCCGGAGAACAGCGATCAGTTCGAGGGGACCGCGGCCGGCGCGGAGGGGCTGCGGGCACTTCTGTACCGGAAGGGCCGGGTCTTGACGCTGGCCTTGCGCAACGAGGGGGGACGGGCCCTGGAAGACCTCCGGGTGGTGTTCCGCCTGCCCTTGCGCTGGGAGGACGGCGTGGTGCGAAAACACGTGGGATCCCTGGGCGCCGGCGCTGCGGTGACGCTGGAGGTGCCGTTGACGGAAAGGGCGGACGCCGAGCATTACACCGACGGAGCGGAGTACAACGTGGCACAGGTGGATTTCCGCGGGTCGCGCCGCGTGCGGCTGTACGTCACCTGCGAGGTGCCGGGTGGCGAGCCGCCGGCTTGTTTCGCGCGCCACGGCTTCTGGGTGATCGGTCCGCTGCCGGGTGACATGGATGAGATCGATCCGCAGGTGTTCGCGAAGTCGTTCCGGGAGGGCCCGCCCCCGGAAAGAACCTATACCGTTCCGTGGGGTCGAAGCCTCAGTTGGAGACACTTTCCGCCGGCGGAGGTCTCCTTCCTCGATCCCGACATCATCCCCACGACCGGCAGGTCAAACACGATCGATTTTTTCAAGTGGCATTCCTCCCGTCACTTTCCGCACACGCCGATTCATTATATCCTTTCCGGACGGATCGTCTCCCCGGAAAACCGGACGGTCCGGGCGGTGTTCTTCCCCCAAGGCGTGAAGCGCCTGTGGTTGAACGGGCAGCCGGTGAAAGGCGCAGAGCTGGCCCTGAAGCAGGGCAACAACGATCTGCGTATCCTTTATGCCCCGCCGATGGGCTCCGAATCGCAGTTTAGCGAGAGGAACTACGGTTGCTATTTCCGCCTGAGCGACGCCAGGGGAAAAAGGATGAAGGACCTGCATTTTACGCGGCCGCCAACGCCATGATCCATCCGGTTTCCGAAAAACCGGCGGCTCCCATCATGCTGAGATTTGCCAGAAACCGGCGCGTGGCATCCTGTCGTTGACAGGCGGGAATGGCGTTCAGATCCGTCCCCATGAAGTCCCGTTTCCTGCATCCCAGAAAACGGTCTGCGCCACGTTCCGTGGGAAGAGCCGGTGACGGCGGCCGGCGCGGGGTGCCGGCCTGAAGGGTGTTGATCAACGGACTTTCGCTTCATGCGTATTCTTTACATCGACATCAATTCACTGCGTCCCGACCACCTCGGTTGTTACGGTTATCATCGCCCCACCAGCCCGAATATCGACTGGCTGGCCCGGCAGGGTGTTCGCTTCGACAACTGCTATGCCACCGATGCGCCCTGCCTGCCGTCACAGGCGGCGTTTTTCAGCGGACGGCACGGTGTGTCCACGGGCATCGTCAGTCACGGCGGCGGGCCGGCAGCGGCGCGGACCGCGGAAGCCGGCCAAGGCTTGCCGGGACCAACGCCGGCGGACTCCTTGACGCAACACCTGCGCCGGGCGGGCTGCCTGACCGCCATGATTTCACCCTTTCCCGGGAAGGATGCAGCCTCGTTGTTTGGCAAAGGCTTTCACGAGACGATCGACACGGGCCGAAACGGGTTGGAGCGCGCCCACGAGGTTTATCCATTTGTCGAGTGCTGGTTGCGCGCACATGCCAAAGACAGCGACTGGTTCTTGCATGTGAATCTGTGGGACCCCCATACGCCCTATGATGTACCCCTGCAGTTCGGCCAGCCGTTCGCCCACTCTCCGTCGCCATCCTGGCTCACGCAGGCGATCATTGACCGCCATCGCCGGAGCTATGGACCGCACGACGCCGTCACGCCGTGCGGCCACACCAAGGATTTCAATTGGCCCCGCGGGGCCGGAACCATCCGCCATCCGCGGGATTGGAAGGCTTGGATCGACGGCTACGACACGGGAATCCGTCATGCCGATCACTACGTCGGCGAGATGATCAAGGAGCTGGGGCGGCTCGGTCGATTGGACGAGACCGCGATTGTCGTCTCGGCAGACCACGGCGAAAACCAGGGTGAGCTGGAAGTGTATGGAGATCATCAGACGGCTGATCAGCACACGAGCCACATACCCCTGATCATCCGCTGGCCCGGATTGACGGACCCGCTGGCGGGGCGAAGCTGGCCCGGCCTGATCTACAATATCGATCTGGCCGCGACCCTGGCCGATCTCGTCACCGGCCGGCCGGCCGACGGTTGGGATGGACGCAGTTTTGCCGCCCTGCTTCGCGGTGACGATTGTCCGGGTCGGGAGTTCCTCGTGCTCAGCCAGGGCGCGTGGAGCTGCCAGCGCAGTCTGCGGTGGAAGGACTGGCTGCTCATCCGCACCCATCACACGGGCAACAAGAACCTTCCGGCCTTGATGCTGTTCGATCTGAAGAGCGATCCGCATGAAACGAGCAATCTTGCCTCGATCCGGCCGGATCTGGTCGGGGAGGGGCTCCGGCTGATGGACCAATGGCTGGGCCAGCAGCTGGCCCGGTCCGGCGCCACGGACCCTTTGGCCGAAATTGTCGCCACGGGTGGACCTTGTTTTGCGCGGGATCAGGAGGTCCGGCGCCTGACGCGGGTGCTGCGCGCAACCGGGCGGCCCGCGCACGCCGATTGGTTGGAAGCGAACCCCGGCACACCCCGGATGCCATGAGATCCCCGCCGCCTGTCGTTTTTTGCCTCCATCAGCCGGAATCACAGGTGTTTCATTCGGCTGTCGATTCCATATTCGACCAGAATCATCCAAGGTAGTTGCGTCGCCGGAGGGAAGGAACGAAAGCAAAACCACCTTGCCCTCCAACCAGTATTGCCAAGAGTTCTGCCGCTTCGCCCTTTATGATGATCAGCCGAAAGATTTCGCTGCGACCGTGACTGCCGCCGCCAGGATGATCCGGGTTGGAGCGGGGAGGATTCGCTGGGGTGGATGGCAGTGGTCGTGCCGGGAAGGTTCCGGGGTCCGGATGCGCAGCAGGCAACGCTCCAGATGCAAGGACAGTGACCGAGACATAACGGTGATCCCCCGTGACCATTCAACCGCGGCCCAATGCGCATTAAACATCGCCGGTCCTGCGGACTGATTTACTCCCATGAATTGCCCATCCGGTTCCGGTCCCAGCAGCAAATTCTAGCATGAGCATCGTTTCGCCCCCCAATCCCTTTACGGCTCCGGAAGACCGCGTGCCGCGCCGTGAAAAAATCGTGTATGCCTTCGGCACGGGCAACGACCTCTGGGGCCACGGGCTCTTCCCCGCGGTGGCCTATCCCATCTTCAACATTTACCTCGGCCTGGCG
>JBAZMN010000070.1:0-7146 GCA_041649735.1 Opitutaceae bacterium
CGCGCCGTTCGACTACTACCTGTTCCCGCGTATCGACATGCTCTCCGAAAAGCTGCGGCTGGGAGAGGAGAATACGCTCGGGCTCGACGCCTATCGCTTCGACGGCCTCGAGCTTCTCTACGACATTGCCACGCCCATTCCTCTTGGGGAGGCCGCATGATGCCTGCCGTCCGTGCGAACAGGATCGAAATGATCCCGATCTCCCGGATCACCGTTCTGAACCCACGCGCGCGCAACAAGCGTCAGCACCGGGAGATCGTGAACAACATTGAGGCCATCGGCCTGAAGCGTCCGATCACGGTGAGCCGCCGTGATGGCGCCGGGGGGCCGAGATACGATCTCGTCTGTGGCGAAGGCCGGCTGGAAGCCTTCCAGATGCTGGGTCAGACGGAGATTCCGGCCGTGGTGATCGAGGCCAGCGAGAGCGAGTGTCTCGTGATGAGCCTGGTCGAGAATATCGCGCGGCGCACCCCGCGGCCCATAGACGTCATGAAAGAGATCGGCGCTCTGAGGTCTCGCGGCTATAGCGATGCCGAGATCGCCGAGAAGATCGGCGTCGGGGCGTCCTGGGTGAATATGATCGCTTCGCTTCTTGAGCGCGGCGAGGAACGGCTGGTGGCCGCGGTCGAAACCGGGCTCATTCCGATCACCCTGGCGATGGAGATTTCCAAGGCGGAGACGGAAGAGGCACAGAATCTGCTCCTTGACGCCTATGAGACCGGCAAGCTCAGGGGCAAGAAGCTTGCCGCCGTCCGCCGCCTGCTCGACATGCGGATGCGAAGCCAACGGAAGGGAGGTTTGCCCGCCGGGCGGTTGGGTCGGAAAGGCACCGGGGTCCGCCGAATGACGGCCGCCGATCTCATGCAGGTCTATCAGCGTGAGGCGGAAAAGCAGCGCCTGCTCGTCAAGAAGTCGGATTTCACGCAGACCCGCCTGCTGTTCGTCGTCGAGGCGCTGAAGGATCTGCTCGCCAACGACGGCTTCATCAATCTGCTGAGAGCGGAAGGGCTGGCGACCATGCCCCGGGCGCTCAAAGTCCGCGTTTCGGGAGGCGATCATGGCTGATGAACCGAGGGGCCGGGAGGATGGGCGTATTCATCTCGCCTTCGACCGGGACTTCCTGACAATTCCTGTCGCGGCGATCGTTCCGCTCAAGACGTTGCCGAACGGCGCCAAGGCGAGCCGGTCCTATTCGCAGGTTCTGAGTTCCATCAAGGCGATCGGCCTGATCGAAGCGCCCGTCGTTATGGCGGATGAAAAGAACGCCGGAACCTGGTTTCTCCTGGATGGCCACCTTCGGCTGGAAGCGCTGAAGGAACTCGGCATCGCTGAGGTCGAGTGCCTGCTCGCCTCTGACGACGACACCTATACCTACAACAAGCGCGTCAACCGCATCCCGCCGATCCAGGAGCACCGGATGATTGCGCGCGCGATGGATCGAGGCGTGTCATCTGCCGACATCGCCGCGGCCCTGAACCTCCAGGTCGAGTCAGTGCTGCGACGTTTCCGGCTGCTGGAAGGGATCAGCCCCGAGGCGGCCGAGATGCTGAAAGACACGCCTTGCTCGATGAAGGTGTTCGACATTCTGCGCCAGATGACGGCCGTGCGGCAGATCGAAGCCGCCGATCTGATGATCGGCCAGAACAATTTCACGGTCATGTTTGCCCGCGCGTTGCGCGCGGCGACATCCGAAAACCAGCTTGCCGCCACCAAGAGGGGAAAGGGCGGCGGCAAGCCGACGCCCTCGGGTCAACAGATCGCCCGGATGGAGCGGGAACTGGCAGCGCTCCAGACGCAGGTCAAGTCGGTCGAGGAAACCTACGGCATCGACAATCTGCATTTGACCGTTGCGCGTGGATACGTCGCCAAGCTCCTTGCGAACAATCGGGTGGTCCGTTGGTTGGCGACCCATCAGCAGGACTATCTCAGCGAGTTTCAGAAGATCGCCGAGATCGACACGCTCGGCCCGATCGCGGAAACGCCGAGCGCCTGAGTCAGATATGGGGACCCGGACCCGATAAGCGCGGGGACCATGGGAGAAGCCGCAGCGTGGGGCGGATCAAGCATGGCGGTGGGAATGGCGGCGAACCCGCATGAGGCCCACCAGGCTGGCCGTCATATGGTCCAGCCGCATGGGGGCGGTTCGCCTCGCATGAACTGAAGGCGGGCGGGCGCGTCGGGAGCGTCGACCGGCGCGCCCGCCATTTGTGCTGAGCGATCAAGCACGATCCATGGCGCTTTGTTCAATTCGTTTCGGGGGGCGGCACTGCACACGGTTCCTGTCGTCCCACGCCTCAAGCTCATCGACCCGGTAGAGGACCGCTTTGCCGATTTTTACGAACGACGGCCCGATCTTCATCGCACGCCAGTTCCGAAGGGTGCCGACGGAAACGCTGCCACGGTAGCGTTCGGCCACCTCTTCCGGTGTGAGGAATGTGGTTTCTGACATAAGCCCTCCTTCAGCAGAAGACCTGCCGTTGATGGTCGAGCGCGAGGCGCATTTCGGGATGTGTCGGTCATTCAGAGGCACCGACACGCTGGCCGAGCTTCGATGGCGCACGCTCCTGCACGACCGAACATGAGCGCGCGGAAGTGGCCATGGAAGTATCAATCGTCAGGCGTAGGGAACGCGGTTAGTCGAGGATATAAATAGGCGGGGATGCGGAGTGGTCTTCCCGCTCGCAAAGGGCTTTTGGAGGCTGGTGCAGTGAGGTCATCACGCTGACCTGTCGAACACCTCTGGCTCGAGCCGAATTTGCAGGTCTGTAAGCAAGTTGGGGTCCATGCCGTCGCCGCCCAGGGTTTGCAGGTAGTCGAGCAGATCGTCCTGCCGCGGTTGACCGAAGGCCAGACGATAGACGGTGAGGCTGCGTTTGAGCCAGGCGAGTCGCGTGACTTCCCGACTGAACGGCAGCATCGGCACGCGCCGTTCGACGCGCACGGAACCTTCGTAGATCCAATAGGGGATGAGATCGGTGTCGACCGCCGCCTCGGATCGCGCGTGCTCGAACATCAGCTTCCACGGATCGTCAGGAGCCTGCCCACGGCCCCTGACGACCGCGGCCTGGCGCTCGGCCAGATTGAGGCGCACGGCATGGCCCTTGAAGCGGTGGACGCGGCCTTCGCGCTGCTCGAGGTCCACCGGGTTGTCCGGCAAGTTCCAGTGATAGACGCGATAGCAATAGGGATGGAAGTCCAGCCCTTCCTGGCCGACCGACGTGGTGGCGAGAACGAACGGCCGGAACGGTGAGTTGAAGGCGTCACGCACGCCTCCGAGCCGCGCGACGGCGCCGTCTTCGTCCTTGTAGTCGGCGAGCCGCATCGCGAAGCGTCCGCGCATCTGGAACTTGCTGATGGCGAGGGATTCTCCATCGACCTGCACGTCATCGACGTCGATCTGCGACGGGCGGATAGCCAGGGCCTGGGCCATGGCGCGAGCAACACCGATTGCGCGGTCCTCGGCTGGGCGGGCGCCGAGACCTTCGGCATCGACGAGGTAATGTGCGTATTCGTCCAAGACGGCCTGTAGGTTGTGCTGGGCACAATAGGCCAGCACGCGGCGCCAGTAGTGAACGTCGGTATCCCGTCGCAGCAAGGCGACCGCGTCATGCTGATTGAACAGCGCCCGGAACGACCAGGCGACTTCAGCGGCGGCGCTGAGCAAGCGCGGGTCATCCCACGCCAGCTCGGGCGCGATCCGCTTGAGGGCGCGAAGAGCGCAGACGGCAGGACTGCCGAGCGCGACGTCAACCAGCAGGTCCGAAAGATCGTCGGACGAAGCGCCGATGTCGCGCGTCTTCACCGCGGCCGCCAGTTCGGCGACATGATCGTGGAAGGCGTCTTCGCTCGCCAGGGCGCGCATGCCGTGGGGCGCTTCCAGCCAGGCGCGGGATCGCGCGCTCAGCAGGTCATCGATCACGGCTGGGGCGGCCCACTCGGCGCTGTGCGCGTCCTGATGCGACACCGCGCCTTCCTTCAAAGCACCGAGGGCGGGCTTGAGGCGGTCGCCCACAGCGGAGCGCATTTCCTCCAGCGACAAGGCGGTCCCCGTTTCGCTGAACACCGCCAGCGGATCGGCCAGCTCGGCCAGCGCCGGCGAGGGATAGATCAACAGCAGCGCGCGCAGACCCGCGAGCCGGCCGTGATCCTGCCGGAACTGCAAGGGACGCAGGCGATGCTGCTCGAAATAACGCCGGCCGGATTCGCCGACGCCCATGCGCCGTTCCGCTTCGTAGGACAGCAGGGCTGCGACCGCGTCGGGCACCATGGACCAGGACGAAAATATCAGCGCCTTGGTCAGCGGCGCTCCGGCTCGCGCTTCGCCGTAGTAGGGCATGGCGGCGGGTATCCAGAGATTCTGTTCCAGGTGCTGGCCGAAGATGTCGTCCATGATCGCGCGCATGCGGCCGTTGGCCGGGTCTAGCGGCGCATAGGCGTCGATGGCGTCGTGATCGAGCATGGCCGGTCGAGCCGCCTGGATTGCGGTGCGGAGCACGGCCGAAGGTGCGTCGACCTGGTCTTCCAGCAGCCGCTTCAGGCTGTAGTGGCGCATGAAGTTGAGCAGATAGGGCGAAGACTTCCAGTATTCGATGATCTCCGGCGCATCGAGCGTGCGCGCCACCTGGGAAACGGCGGATGCCTGCGCGAGGTCGGCGGGCGCGATCGAGACCGTGATGGGGGGCTCGCTCATCATGGAATCGCGCTCGACCGTGGATGCGACCCGCTCGGTTCGGGCGATCACATGGCGCAGGCGCCGTTCGATGGTCTGGCGGGTCTCGACCGCTGAGGCATGTGACTGTGGCAGGGCATGCAGGAGGCCGCGGAAGGCGCGCATTTCACGTGCCAGCGTGGCTGCCACCTCCGGCCCCTTTTCCCGGCCATAGAGGAAACTCAGGGTCTCAAGGAAGTCCTGATAGTGGTCGCCTTCGTCGGGCTCGTCGCCGGCGAGCGTGAGCATCCGGTAGGGTGTGGCGGAGAGCAGCAGAGTTCGGGCGGCGTGCCCGTCACCTCCCGAGTAGTCGAACAGTTCGCGCGCGAGGATCGCCGCGTCGCTGTCGCCATGCAGCAGATCCCGGAACCGCTGGAACTCGTCCATGATGATGAGGTCGGGTTGCAGCGCATCCACGCAAGCGTGGGACAGCTTGGCGCGGAGCCGGGCGACCAGGCTGTTGCGGGGCTGTGTCATTTCTGCGGGATAGGTGTCCCGGCGGCGCGGGAAGAGTTCGCAAACCCGTTCGAGTTCCTCGAAAAGGTCGCGATCCGCCTGCACGTCGCGGCGGAAACGCTCGATGATGCGCTTGTCGACGCCTTCGAGGGTGAGATTGTCCACGGCGCGGTTCCAACCCTCGACGCCGGCCGTGACCTGCAACAGGTTGTGCAGGCCGCGCGGGCGCATAACGAGATCGCGCAGGAGATGGAACAGCAAGGCGCGTTCCTGGGTCACGCCCGTCGCAGAGCGCAGGTCGAAGGTCGTGCCCGGCGTCAGGCTGATGAAGTTCACCCTGTTGGCGTCGAGGCCCGCCTGATCGCGCAGTTGCAGGGGAACGAGCGTCATGCGGGTCGGCAGGGCCAGCTCGCGCCGCCCGAGGACGTTCAGCCGGTTGAGGTTCTGGGCGGCGATCGCCTGGTTCGAGCAGATGTAGAGGATGTCGATCCGCTTGGTGCTGTCCCACAGGTGTTCGATCATGCGGGCGATGACCCCGCGCGCCACCATCGTTTTGCCGAGGCCGACTTCGTCGGCGACCAGGAACTGGCGGACAGGATCGTCCTGGCCGTAGAGCCGATCGAAGACGTAGTCGACGGTGCGCCGCTGAAAGACCTTGAGGGGAGCGAGCGCCGCGTCGGCGCGAAACCGTTCATTCGGCATGCGCGGCATCCTGCGTGGCGAGCGCAATTCGGAATGTGTTCCAGAGTGCGCGGAACTCGGCCGGAATCGGATCGGTATCGTCACCGTCGCCGGTTTCCAGGCGTGCGATCAGCCGTTCGATGGCGCGAAGCTGGTCCCCGCCCCGGCAGAAGGCCCGAACCATCTCCTCAAGGATGGGCGCGTCGTCGCTTGCCGCGCGCCAGGCGCCCTGACCTGACCCGTCCTGCGCCGCGAGGGCGGCGGCGAAGGGATCGCCCAATTCGGAGAGGAGCAGCCGGAGATAGCGGAAGAAGGCGTCCTTGCTGTCGATCACCCAGCGCAGGATGGCGGCGTGGCGCTCTGCGGGCAGCCCCTCCATCTTGAGCCCGGTGCTGAACAGGATCGAGACGTCTTCCGTTTCGTCCGTCAGGTGACAGGCGAGGAACCGGGTAAGGTCGACCAAGGGCATTGTGCCAAGATCGGCGGGCTGTCCCTGCCGGAGCGGCTCCAGCACATCGCGCGCATGTCCTTCGCCCCGCGTGATCGGCCAAACTCGCAGCGCACCGAGCCCGGCAAGGGGCAGCGGTTCGGACGGGATCAGCCAGACCCGCCAGACCGGCGCGCCATTGGCGGCGTGCTCGCCGCGCTCGCAACGGAGCGTGAGGCCGCTGCGGCAAATCTCGCGCCGGGCCTGATCCAAACGCGCCTCGGCGGCTCGTTGCGCGGCATCGGCGGCTCCCGTCTCGTCGCGGACGAACGGCCGCGTCAGCCGGCCAAACCCCTTGTCGCCGAGGATTTCCTCGACGCTGCCGACCCGCGATCGCTTCCCGGTCAGGGTGGTGAAGATCTCGACATTGCTGCCGGTCAGCAGCGCCGGCCGCGTGGCGTTTCCCGAGCCGACCGTGATCGCGGTGTCCCAGCCGCGTTCGGCGATGAACGCCTTGGCATGGAGCCCTTGCAGGGCCGCTGTATCCTCTTCCTCGCCATCTTCCGTGGCCGCCATTTCGTCGAGCACGGCCACGCGGGCAAAGCCATCGAGCGTGGCGCCGGGCACCTGGCCGAGTTCGTCGGATCGCCCGATGAAGATGGGCTTTTCGGCGCTGGCCAGACCGGCGAGCATCGACAAGGTTTGATCGTCGCAGAAGGGCGACACGACGCCCAGCCGAACGCAGGGTTCCGGGCGCCATGGCTTTCCGCCGAGGCCGTTGACGGCGAAGGAGACGCTCTGGAACGGTTCGGGCAGGCTCCATTCGGCGCGGCGCATGTCTTCGGCCAGGTCATCGACAAGCGTCTTCGTTCCG
>JBAZMN010000071.1:0-7093 GCA_041649735.1 Opitutaceae bacterium
TCGAAAAACTCGGCGGCCGGGAGATCACCGAATTGGAAGACTAAGCCATGCGCTACGTCTATTATGCAACGGCCTTCCTGGTGGTGCTGGTGATCTCCATCGCCGGTTTCCGCGGCGGCCGGTCGACCCGGCCGCCGGTGGAGGTGTTTCCCGACATGGACCGCCAGGCGAAATACAAGCCGCAGGCCGAGTCGAAGTTTTTCGCCGACGGACGCGCCGACCGGCCCCTGCCCGCCGGCGTCGTGGCGCGCGGCCGCACCCTGGCCCCCAATCCCGATTTTCTCCGGGCCGACGATTTTCTCTACCGGGGCCGGACCCCGGCCGGCGAGTTTGCCCGCGGGTTTCCCCCGCAACTGGTGCTCGACCAGAAATTCATGGCGCGGGGCCGGGAACGCTACACCATCTACTGCTCCCCCTGCCACGGGGCGCTGGGCGATGGCAAGGGCATCACCAACGGCTATGGCATGGTGACCACGGCCTCCTATCACGATGACCGCATCCGGCACATGGCCGAGGGCGAAATCTTCAACACCATCACCAACGGCAAGAACACGATGTTTCCCTATGCCGACAAATTGAGCCCCGAGGATCGGTGGGCGGTCATCGCTTACGTCCGCGCCCTGGAGCGCGCCCGGGAGGGAACGGTCGCCGACGTGCCGGCTGACCACAAAGCCGACCTGGGCCTATGACCATGCGCGCTTCCGCCCCGACCGTGCCCGCCGTCTCCGTCCCCCCGCCCAAGACCGGGGTCGCGCTGGGGATCGGCCTGGGCGGCATCGCCCTGACCGTGGCCGGCTTCTTCGTGTCGGATCCGCGCAGCGTGGCGCTCTCGTGGCTGGTGGCGGTCGGCTACTGGACGCTGATCGCCGTGGGCATGCTGATCCTGGTGCTGATCCATCATATTTTCGATGCGAGCTGGGGCATCGTCATCCGCCGTCAGTTCGAGCACGGTCTGGCGTCGTTCAAATGGCTGTTCCTCCTTTTCCTCCCGCTGCTGGCGGTGTCCGCGTATCTGCGGCCCGGCCTGATCTGGCTCTGGATGAATCCGCAGTCCCTGCTGCCCGGCACCCATGAGACGGTGGGCGAGGATATCCTGTACCTCAAGAAGTCCGGCTACCTGAACATCGGCTTTTTCAGCCTCCGACTCGTGATCTTCTTTGGCATCTGGATCTGGCTTGCCTACGTGATGCGGCGCAATTCGTTCCGTCAGGATGCCGACGGGGACGTAAAGTGGACCCGCTCGAGCCGTTTCTGGGCCGGGGCCGGCATTCCGCTCGCCGGACTCGCCGTGACCTTTGCCGCGATCGACTGGTTCAAGAGTCTCGAGTATCACTGGTTCTCCACGATCTACGGCGTTTACTTTTTTGCCACCGGCATGCGGGGCGCGCTGGCCATCGGCGTGCTGATCATGCTCTGGCTCCACCGCCGGGGCGACTACCGCGGCATTCTCAACGAAAATCACCTGCACTCCATCGGCCAGCTCATGCTGACGTTCACGGTGTTCTGGGCCTACATCGGCTTCTCCCAGTACTTCCTCATCTGGAACGCCAACGTGCCCGAGGAGACCTTCTATTTCAACCTGCGCGAATACGGCGACTGGTACTGGGTCGGCATGGCGGTCCTCTTCCTCTATTTCCTCTTCCCGTTCTGCTACCTGCTTTCCTACCGTAACAAGATCGAGCATGGCCGTGCGAAGTTCATCGCGTGGTGGATCCTGGTCATGCTTTTCGTCGACATTTGCTTCAACTCGCTGCCGGCGATCAAGGATGCCGCGGGCCATCCGCGACCATTCCTGTCGCCCCTCATCTTCTGGCACTTCACCGCCCTGGCGGGCGTGGGCGGCATCTGCATCTGGGCGTACCTCCGGAGTTTTCCGACCACCAAACTCATCCCGATCCGTGATCCCCGCATCGTCGAAAGCCTGACCCACCATGAGGCGTCCGCCTCGTGAGGACAGTTTCAAATCCCAAGTTTCCCGTCACCGGCCGACCATTCTTCATCCCGAACATCCGACCCTGAACGGAAGCCCTTTCATGTCTGATTCCTCCAGTCTCCCAACCCCCGACTCCGGACGCCCGGAGCCTCGCGGTGCCTTTTGGGTGACCTTGCTGGCCGCCCTCGGTTGTTTTGTCATTTTCCTCGTCGTCCTCTTTGTTGCCTACATCCCGCAGCGGCGCACGGCGCCGGAGGTTGATCTGGCGAAAATCCCGCCGGAGGAGCAGTGGAAATACACCCCGGCGGGGCGCCGGGCGCATCTGGATGAAATGCGGGCCCGGGAAAAGGCCGCCGCCACGTCCTACGCGTGGATCGACCGGAACAAGGGCATCGTCCAGCTCCCGCTCGACCGCGCGGTCGAGCTGACCCTGCAGGAGCTCAACTCTGCCGCGGCGGCGCGGGTCAACGCGGACCGGAAACCCTGATCCGCCATGGAATGGATTTTCTACACCCTCGCGTTTCTCATCGCCACCGCCATCAGCGGCACGGCGGTCTACGCACTGTACTGGTCGTCGCAGCACGGCCAGCTCCGCGACTTCGAACGCGGGGCGACCTCGATTTTCGACGACCAGGAACCGGTCGGCCGGATGACCGACCATTTCCCCGTGCCGCGGCGGAAATCTTGACCGCCGCACCCTGAACCTTGAACCCTTGACCTCCGGCATGGCCTCCGCTTCCAGTCTCGCCGCCTCACTCAACCCGGGCACGCCGCCCGACACGGGGTCGCGCGCCGAACTCAGCGAGATCGACGCCTCGGCCAGGTGGCCGGTGATTGTCTTCCTGCTGTCCGCCCTGGCCTGGCTGCTGATCGGCACGGTCTTCGCGATCATCTCCTCGATCAAGCTGCACACCCCCGAGTTTCTCGGCGGCTATGAGTGGCTCACCTTCGGCCGCGCCCGCACCGCGCATCTCAACGCCGTGGTTTATGGGTGGAGCACCAACATCGCCTTTGCCGTGGCCTTCTGGCTCATGGCCCGGCTTTCGCGCGCCCGGCTGCGGCATGCCGGCCTGCTGGTCATCGCCGCCTGTTTCTGGAACCTCGGCGTCACCCTCGGCGTCATCGGCATTCTCGCGGGCGACTCGACCTCGATCGAATGGCTCGAGATGCCGCCCTATGCCACGCCGCTGCTCTTCGTGGCCTATGCGCTCGTCGGCGTCTGGGCGGTCATCACGTTCCGGTTCCGCCGGACCGAGCACATCTACGTTTCGCAGTGGTACCTGCTGGCGGCGCTTTTCTGGTTCCCGTGGCTTTACTCGATCGCGCAGATCATGCTCATCTTTGAGCCGGCGCGCGGCACGGTGCAGGCGCTGGTCAACTGGTGGTTCGCCCACAACGTGCTCGGCCTGTGGTTCACCCCGATCGGCCTCGCCGCCGCCTATTACTTCATTCCGAAGGTGCTCGGGAAACCCATCCACAGCTACTATCTCTCGGTGCTCGGGTTCTGGTCGCTGGCCATCTTCTACAACTGGGCCGGGGTCCATCATCTCATCGGCGGCCCGGTGCCGGCGTGGGTTATTTCCGCGGGGGTTGCGGCCAGTCTCATGATGGTCATCCCGGTTGTGGTCACCGGCATCAACCACCACCTGACCATGGTGGGCAGCTTCGGCGCGCTGCGCTACAGCCCGACCCTGCGTTTCGTCGTCTTCGGCGCCGTCAACTACACGCTCGTCAGCCTCACCGGCTCGGCCATGGCCATCCGTTCGGTCAATGAAATCACGCATTTCACCCACTTTACCGTGGGGCATGCGCACCAGGGCATGTACGCCTTCTTCACCATGGTCATGTTTGGCTCCGTCTACTACATCCTGCCGCGCATCCTCCTGAAGGAATGGCCCTCGGCGTCGCTCATCCGCACGCATTTCTGGGCGGTCGCGATCGGGGTCACCCTCTACTGGGTCGACCTTGAGATCGGCGGCTGGATTCAGGGCCTGCAGATGAACAATCCCGGCATCCCGTTCATTGAGGTCGTCCGGAATACGATGCCGTATCTGTTCGTGCGCAGTCTGGCCGGCATCCTGATGACGATCGGGCATGTCGCCTTCGCCGTGAACATCGTCTGGATGCTGGGCGCCCGGCGTCCGGCCGGAGCCACCGCGCCCACCTTGTTCCACAACCCGCCGGCCGTTCCCGCCCGATGAACCGCGGCCCGCTCATCTTTCTCGGCATCTTCCTCGCGCTTGCCTTCTCGTGGACGGGCATCGTGCTGACCAACCAGATTCAGTACGGCCGCCTGACGCCCTTCTACGATCAGAACGAGGGCAAGACCTTTCCCGACAAGCCCTCCGGCCTGGCCGAACGCGGGCGGCTCGTCTATCAGGACCTGGGGTGCCTGTACTGTCATTCCCAACAGGTGCGCCGCCCCGGTTTTGGCGCCGACACGGAGCGCGGCTGGGGCGACCGGCAGAGCGTGGCCCGCGATTATGTGTACGAGAAACGCGTCTTCCTCGGCACGATGCGCACCGGGCCCGATCTGCGCAACATCGGGGCGCGCCAGCCCTCGGCCGACTGGCATTATCTCCATCTTTACGATCCGCAGCTCACGTCGCCGGGCTCGATCATGGCGCCGTTCCGCTTTCTGTTCGAATATCACCGGGTCGTCGGCGAGCGCTCCCCCCGGGCGCTGACGCTGCCGGCCGACTATGCGAAACAACACGGTCTTGACCGGCCGGGCTATGAACTCGTGCCCACGCCGCGGGCCGAGGCGCTGGTCGCCTACCTGCTGAGCCTGAAGGACACCTACGAGTATCCCGAGGCCAAGCCCTATGTGCCGCGCCGGCCGGAGGGCGCCGCCCGATGAACGCCGGCCCCGACAAGAATCCCCGCCTCGAGCAGGACACGGTCTCGGACGAGCAACTGCAGCGGGTGCATGCCATTTTGCTGCGCGAGAAGCCCGAGCCGACCGAGGGCTATTCGCCGCTGCCGCTCATGCTGCTCGGCCTGATGAGCGCCTGCATCCTTTTTTCCGCCGTCTACCTCGGCCGTTATTCAGGCGGTTTCGATGCCATGGTCTATGATGAGCGCATCCTGCCGGGCATGCTCGAAGGCAATGCGGCTCCCGTGGCGCAGGATCCCCGGGTGCTGGGCAAACGCATCTTCCTGGGCAATTGCGCAGCCTGTCACCAGCCGACCGGCCTGGGCATTCCGGGTGTCTACCCGCCGCTGGCCGGCTCCGAATGGGCCCAGGGAACCGAGACCCGCATCATTCGCATCGTATTGAACGGTCTCAGCGGTCCCATCACGGTCAAGGGCGGACAGTTCAACAACGCGATGACCCCCTTTGGCCCCCTGTTGAAGGACGAGCAGATCGCCGCCGTGCTGACCTACGTTCGTTCTGAATGGGGCAACAACGCGCCGCCCGTCTCGCCGGACCGCGTCAGGGAGATCCGGACCGCCGTGGCCGACCGCACCGGGCCTTGGGCGCCCGACGAGCTGCTGAAGCTGCCCTGATCCGCCCGGCGCTCCACCCCATGTGCGCGGAACACCCCGGATTCGACTCGCGGATCCCAGCCGGGTTTCAGCTCCCGCCGGACGCCGCTCCCGGGCGGGTCCGCCGTGCATTCAGGACGGCTTCGATCTCGTTCACCTTCCTCGTATTGAGCGGATAGAGGAACATGAGTCCGATCGCGATCACCCCAAAGACCGCCGGGATGACGCTCACGAGGAGCACCAGTCCCTGGCGCACCTCGGGTGTCTGCGCGACATTGGCCTGATAGCCGATCAGCGACAGCAGCCACAACGCGGACGCGGCGCCGACCGCGAAGCCGATCTTCATGCCCATCGACGTGGCGGAGAAGACCAGGCCGGTGGCCCGCCGGCCATGCTTCCATTCCCCATAGTCCGCCGTATCGGCAAACATCGCCCAGACCAGCGCGGCAAGCGGGCCGCCCGTAATCGAGCCGGCGGCCTGCAGCACGAACATGACGGGCAGCTGCCCGGGCTGGAGAAGATAGAAGGCGGAGGTGCAGACGGCGGACACCGCGAAGAGGAGGATGAAAGCCGATTTCTTGCCGATCCGCTTCACGAGCCAGGCCAGCAGCAGCACCCCGATGACCGAGGTAATCGATCCGGTGAAGGTGAACGCGGAGACAATGCTCTCGAAGCTATAAACCCTCGTTCCGCCCATGAACGGCAAGGCCAGGGTTTGCGAGCCGACGTAATATTTAAAGTAGTGCACGACCATGCTGCCGCGAATGGAGCTGAAGAGCACCATGGCAAAGGTCGTGAAGAGGAGAATGATCCAGGGGCCGTTGGTGAAGAGATCGGACAAATCCCGTCGGACCGAGGTCTTTTGTTCCTTCGGCGGCTGGATGCGCTCCTTGGTGCCCCAGAAGGCCATCAGGAAAAAGACCACCGCCACGAGGCCGAAAATGATGAACGACCGCTGCCAGCCCTGGGCGGCGTGGCCGTGGCCGAGCGCGGAAGACAGGGGCAGCAGGGTGGCCGAGACAATCGTGCTGGCGGCATAGGCGCCGACGAATTTGATCGAAGAGAGGCTCGTGCGTTCAACGGAATCAGAGGTCACGACCCCCAGCATGGCGTTGTAGGGGATGTTGATCGCCGTATAGAGCATCAAGAGCACATTATAAGTGACAAAGGCCCAGATCAGTTTGCCGGTGGAGCCAAAGGCCGGCGTGGTGAACGTCAGGACGCCGACAATGGCGAACGGCACGCAGATCCAGAGCAGGTAGGGGCGGAACTTGCCCCAGCGGGTCTCCGTGCGGTCGGCGATCATGCCCATCACGGGGTCGTTCACCCCGTCAAAGATGCGGCTGAACAGAAACACGGCCCCGGCGGCGGCGGCGGAAATCCCGAATACGTCCGTGTAGAAGATGGGCAGGAAGACCGTGAAGGTCTGCCAGTAGAGGACGGAGGCGAAATCGCCGCAGCCATAGCAGAGTTTTTCACGCAGGGCGAGTTTCTCAGGGGTAGACATGGGTTTTAGGGACGAAGGCAGGCTGGGTTGGCGGAAAGCGGACGGAAGTTACTGGGCGGCGATGCGGGTGAAAAAATATCCGGGCAGGGGGCATGATCGGTCGGCGGGCAAATTCTGCAGCCGAGCCATCGACCGTTTCCATCATTGGATTTGGTCTGGCTGCT
>JBAZMN010000072.1:0-7059 GCA_041649735.1 Opitutaceae bacterium
GGTGAATCGGGCCGCGGCGTCTACCTTGACTTCGCCGACGCCATCAAGCGCATCGGCGAGGCCGGCGTGCGCGAGCGGTACGGCAACCTCTTCGACATCTATCACGAGATCACCAACGAGAACGCCTACCAGGTGCCGATGCGCATCTTCCCCGCGGTCCATTACGCGATGGGCGGACTGTGGGTCGATTACAACCTGATGTCCAACCTCCCCGGCCTGTTCGTGCTCGGTGAAGCCAATTTCTCCGACCACGGCGCCAACCGTCTCGGCGCCTCCGCGCTCATGCAGGGCTTGGCCGACGGTTACTTCGTCATTCCCTACACCATCGCCGACTACCTCGCCACGCAGAAGCCCGGCGCCCGGCCGAAGGTCGAGTCCGCCGAGTTCAAGCAGGCCGAGGACAATGTCCGCGGCCTCACCACGCGCCTCCTCGGGGTGAAGGGCCGGGAGCCGGTCAGCCATTTTCACAAGCGGCTCGGCCAGGTCCTCTGGGATCATTGCGGCATGGCGCGCAACGCCGCCGGCCTCCGCCAGGCGCTGCAGGAAATCCCGAAGCTCCGCGCGGAATTCTGGGAGAACGTCAACGTGCCCGGCGATGGCGGCACCCTCAACCAGTCGCTCGAGCGCGCCGGCCGCGTGGCCGATTTCCTCGAACTCGCCGAACTGCTGTGTCTCGACGCGCTGGAGCGCGACGAGTCCTGCGGCTGCCATTTCCGCGAGGAGCACGTGGATCCGGAGGGCGAATGCCTGCGCAATGACGAACAGTACGCCCATGTCGCCGCCTGGGAATACCAGGGCGAGGGCCGGGCCCCGCTGCGCAACCAGGAGCCGCTGGTCTACGAAACCGTCCACATGGCCAAGCGAAATTATAAGTGAAAAGTGAAGGAGATCGTTCCTGTCACTGCAGCCCTCCGGCAACGGATCTGACCGCCCGCTCATTCACCGCCTCTGCTTTTACTCTGACTTTCACCCTCACCTTCACTCTCACTTTTATCCTCACTTTTTCATCCTCATGAAGGTCAAACTCAAAGTCTGGCGCCAGCAGGACGCCAACGCCCCCGGCGGGTTCCAGGAATACGAGACGCCCGACCTCAACCCCAACATGTCGTTCCTCGAGATGCTGGACGTGGTCAACGACGAGCTCACCCGGCAGGGCGTGGAGCCGATCGCCTTCGATCACGACTGCCGCGAGGGCATTTGCGGCACCTGCTCGCTGGTCATCAACGGCAAGCCCCATGGCCCGCACCAGGGGGTCGCCACCTGCCAGACGTACCTGCGCAGCTTCAGCGACGGCGATGTCATCACCGTCGAGCCCTTCCGGGCGAAACCTTTCCCGGTCATCAAGGACCTCATTGTCAACCGCAAGGCCTTCGATCGCATCATGCAGGCCGGCGGTTTCATCAGCGTCCGCACCGGCAGCGCGTGCGATGCCAACGCCCTGCCCGTGCCCAAGGAAAACGCCGATCTCGCGATGGATGCCGCGGCCTGCATCGGCTGCGGCGCCTGTGTGGCCGCCTGCAAGAACGGCAGCGCGATGCTCTTTGTCGGCGCCAAGGTCTCGCAACTCGGCCTCCTGCCGCAGGGCCAGCCCGAGCGGGACCGGCGCGTGCTGGCGATGGTGCAGCAGATGGACGCCGAGGGCTTCGGCAATTGCACCAACTATTACGAGTGCTCGGCGGTGTGTCCAAAACTCATCAGCCACGAATTCATCGCCCGCATGAACCGCGACTACCTGAAGGCCGTCCTCCGCTCCGCCTTCACGCCGGCCTCGGCCGGCACCAGCGCCGCGGGGTGAGTCATCGGTGATCGGGTGGCGGACCGGACCGTCCGGTTCAGGATGCGGCCTTTTTCGGGTCAAGGGCCTGTAGGCCATGCTTTCCTGTAACTTTTCGGCCGGAGGGGTGTTCTGGAGGGAAAGCACTCAATCACCATGAAAACACTGCTCTCCCTCCTTTCCGTCCTCCTGCTCATCGTGGCGGCCGTGTCGCTGGATGCCTATCAGTTGGATGCGGGCATCCTGTCCGCGGCCCTCACGGCCGCGCTCCTCTTTGCCTTCGCGCTCAACGACAACCGGCGGCTCAGGCCTCCTCTGGTTGCCGGCCGCATCCGGCAGTTTCCCGGGCCCTGCCGGGACACCGGTCGATCGTCCATGCACCGCATGGATCTGGCCGCCTGACCGCCGTCATTTAACCCCGCTTTCCCCGGCCGCGCCGGCCCAGGCGCGGCCGGTGCTTTTTCCCGGGTCGGCCGGCCAAGAAATTCCCTGTAACTTTTCTCCGGGGGCCGGGTTCTTGAGGTAACCTCAATCGCCATCATGAAGACACTGTTCTCCATCCTTTTCACCCTGATGCTCACCGTGGCTGCCATCTCCACCGACGCCTACCGGCCGGATGGCGGGGACTGGTTCACCGCCGCCGCCGTGGCCGTATTGTTCGGGTTCGCACTGAACGATGGCCGGCGGCCGCGCCGCCTCGGCTTGCGGGCGATGTGACGCCAGACCCTGCGCAGGACGCGGCGAGGGGCCGGCGCCGGTCCGGCCGGTAGTTCAATACATCGACAGGGCCCGGGCGCTTTCAAGCACCACCCAGGTGCTGCCCGCCGCCAGCAGCCAGACCAGCACACCCCTGACCAGGCGCCGCCGGCGGAGGCTGGACTCATAATGATCGGGGTTCACCTGCCGGAAACCGCTCTCCACGAGATAGCTGATGAACTGCGCGTTTTTGGTCCGCGTGGTGGAGATGCGCGAGTTGTCCACCGTCCCCATGCGGACGGATGGGCGGTACAACCACTGGCGCACGGTACGCAGCATCGTGCTCTCTTCATCGAATTTTGTGTCGTTTTCTCAAGCGGAAACTGTCAAGAAGGCCCGCTTTTCAGCGCACTTTTACCGGTCTTCCGTCATGCATCGCTTTCATTACGTCGGCAACACCCTGCACTGCGAATCCGTGGACCTGGCGGCGGTGGCGAAACTCTACGGCACCCCGGCCTACGTCTACAGTGCCGCCACCATCGAGGACAATCACCGCCGCCTCGTCGGCAGCCTCGACGGCCTCGACGCGCAGGTGTGCTACGCGATGAAGGCCAATTCCAGCCTCGCGCTGCTGCGGCTCTTCGCGAATCTGGGCACGGCCTTTGATGTGGTCAGCGGGGGCGAATTGCGCCGCGTGCTGGCGGCGGGCGCGACGCTCGACCGCAGCGTGTTTGCCGGGGTGGGCAAAACCGAGGCGGAGATCCGGTTTGCGCTCGAGGCGGGCATCTATGCGCTGCATGTCGAGAGCGAGCCCGAGCTCGCCCGCATCAACCACGTGGCCGGGCAGCTGGGCCGCAAGGCCCCGGTGGCGATCCGCGTCAATCCCGACGTCGACGCCAAGACCCATGCCAAGATCACGACCGGGAAGAGCGAGAACAAGTTCGGCATCCCCCTGCGCTTCGCTCCGGCGGCCTACGAGGCCGCGGCCAAGCTGCCGCACCTGGAACTCAAGGGCGTGCAGATGCACATCGGCTCCCAGCTCACTGAAGTCGGGCCGTTTGTGGAGGCCGTCGAAAAGCTCTCCCCGTTCGTCCAGCAGCTGCAACGCGATTACGGCATCACCTATTTCAGCATCGGCGGTGGCATCGGCATCGTCTACAAGGAGGCGCTCGCCAGCGGCGATGCGGCCTGGTGGGACGCGCAACCGGCCGACCGGAGGCCGCTCACGCCCGAGGTCTATGGCGCCACCCTCAAGCCCCTGCTCCAGCCGCTCGGTCTCAAGCTGCTGCTCGAACCCGGCCGTTTCCTGGTGGGCAACGCCGGGGTGCTGTTGTCGCGGGTCGAGTATCTCAAGCGCGGCCACGGGAAGAACTTCCTCATCCTCGACGCGGGCATGAACGACCTCGTCCGGCCGGTGATGTACGACGCCTATCACGAGATCGTGCCCCTCCAGCGCGACACCTCGCGCCGCGCGCTCAAGGTCGACGTCGTCGGGCCCATCTGCGAGTCGGGCGACTGCTTCGCCAAGGACCGCACCCTGCAGGAGGTGGGGGAGGGCGAGTATGTCGCGTTCCTCAGCGCGGGCGCCTACGGCCAGGTCATGGCCAATCGTTACAACACCCGTCCGCTGCCTGCGGAGGTGCTTGTCCGCGGCAGCAGTTTCGAGCTGGTCAATGCCCGCGAAACCTTCGAGCAGATGATCGCCAGCGAGCGCGTGCCGGCCTGGCTGAAATGAGGCGCCGGGCGGACCGGATGCCGCAAAAGAGGGGTGACGCCTCCGGATTCAGCGTTTATGCCATGGGCCGGGCATGAAGACCACCACCCACACGCTGCGAAAACTCAAGGGACAGCGGCCCATCGCGGCCGTCACCGCCTACGATGCCATCACGGCCCGGTATGCGGCCGAGGCCGGCGTGGACCTGATTCTCGTGGGGGATTCGGTCGGCAACACCCTCCTCGGTTTCGACAGCACGATTCCGGTGACCCTCGACATGATGGTGCATCATACCTCGGCGGTCGCGCGGGCGAAGCCCGAGGCGCTGCTCGTGGCCGACGTACCGTTTGGCGAGGCGCATTTTGATTTCAAGCAGGTGCTCGAGTCCTGCCAGCGGCTCATGCAGACGGCCGGCGCCGAGGCGGTGAAGATCGAGGGCGGCGCCGGTCTGGCCGGCAAGATCGCGCGCATCGTCGAGGCCGGCGTGCCCGTGATGGGACACATCGGCCTGCAGCCCCAGCAGGTGCAGAACCTCGGCCGCTACCGCAAATTCGGCGTCAAACCGCCCGAGGCCGAGCAGCTGCTGGAGGACGCCCTCGCGCTCGAAAAGGCCGGCTGCTTCGCCCTGCTGCTGGAGATGACCGAGTTCAACCTGGCGCGGACCATCACCGAGACGATGAAAATCCCGACGATCGGCATCGGCGCGGGGCCGCATTGCGACGGCCAGATCCTGGTCTGCACCGACCTGCTCGGTCTGACGCCTGGCCCGGTCCCCAGCTTCGTCCAGACCTTCGCCGCCGTGGGCGACGAGATGAAGCAAGGTTTTGCCGCCTACGTCATGGCCGTGCGGGCGCGCAAGTTCCCGTCATGAGGCCCGGCGCCCGGAATCCCAGGGTTGCCAAAAGGCGGCTCCCCGTGCTCTCTGCTTTCTTCGCACTTCGCCCCTTCCCATGAACATCTGTGTCATCGGCGCCGGCGCCTGGGGCACGGCCTTCTCGCTCCACCTGCTGCGGCTCGGACACACGGTCACGCTGGTCCCGCGGCGCCTCGAGCAGGCGCTCGCGCTGGCCTCGACGCGCACCAACGCCGACTACCTGCCGGGTTTCCCGCTTCCCCCGAGTCTGCAGATCGGCCATGAGCTCGCGCCCGTGCTGATGGAGGCCGAGGCCGTGCTGCTGGCCTGCCCGGCGCAGGCGTTGCGGCAATGGTGCGAACGCCTGCACGGCAGCCTCGGCCAGGCGACGCGGCTGCAACTGGTCATCAGCCTGGCCAAAGGATTGGAACTCGGCACGCACCTGCGCCCCAGCCAGGTCATCCACGCGGTGCTGCCGCGATCCGCGGCCGGAGCCCTCGCGGGGCCGACCACCGCCGCCGAGGTCGCGCGCGGCCTGCCGGCGGCCATGGTCCTGGCGGCGGAGACGATCACGCCGTTCATGCAGGAGGTGCAGGCGGCCGTGAGCGGCCCCAGCCTGCGGCTTTACACCAGCGGCGATCTCCCTGGCGTGGAATTCGGCGGCTGTCTGAAAAACATCTATGCCATTGCGGCCGGCTGCTGCGACGGCCTGCGTCTCGGCGACAATGCCAAGGCTGCGCTCATCACCCGGGCCCTCACGGAAATGGTCCGGGTGGGCGTGGCGCTGGGTGCGCGGCCGGAGACCTTTTACGGCCTGAGCGGCGCGGGAGACCTCATGGCCACCTGTTATGGCGACTGGAGCCGCAACCACGAATTCGGGCGGCAGCTCGGCGAAGGACGCCCGGCGGACGTCTTGCTCTCCGGCCGGCGGACGGTGGTCGAGGGCTACCAGACGGCCGAGTCCTTCCATGGACTGTGCGTGGAGCGCGGCATCAACGCCCCCATTCTCACCGAGGTGCATCGCATTCTGTTCGAGGGGAAAAAACCGGCCGATGCCATTCCAGCGCTCATGACCCGCGAATTGAAACGGGAAGCGTAGCCGGGCGGGGAATTCACCCGCGGTTTTCTGGGGCTCCGGCTTGCTTCCGCGAGGGGACTGCATTCCGTGACGGCCAAGTTCCCCCAACCCCAGAGATGAACGCCCCCATCGCCGCTGGTCCGCTGGACCGTCGCCACCGCCTCGTCATTTTTGCGTCGTCACTCGGCACCGTGTTCGAGTGGTACGACTTTTACATCTACGGCACGCTGGCGGTGTTTTTCGGCAAGCTGTTCTTTCCGCCCGGCAATGAGACGGCGGGCTTTCTTTCGAGCCTGGCGCTGTTCGGCGTCGGTTTCTCGGTCCGACCCTTCGGGGCACTGGTCTTCGGACGCATCGGAGACCTCGTCGGCCGCAAATACACCTTTCTCGTCACGATCATCGTGATGGGATTGTCGACGGCGCTGGTCGGGGCGCTGCCGACCTACGAAAAGATCGGATTTCTCGCCCCGATCCTCCTGGTGATCCTGCGGCTGGCGCAGGGCCTGGCCTTGGGCGGGGAATACGGCGGAGCCGCGACCTACGTGGCCGAGCACGCGCCGGCCGGCCGGCGCGGGGCCTACACGAGCTGGATCCAGACCACCGCCACCCTCGGTTTTTTCCTCTCGCTCGCGATCATCTACGGTCTGCGCAAGACCATGGCGCCGGCCAGTTTTGCCGCGTGGGGCTGGCGCATCCCATTTCTGGTCTCGATCGTGCTGCTCGGCGTCTCCGTCTACATCCGCCTCAAGCTGCAGGAGTCGCCGGTCTTCGCCGAGATGAAGGCCCAGGGCAAGGGCTCGCAGGCGCCGCTGACCGACAGCTTCGCCCGCTGGGACAACGGCCATCTCGTGCTGCGGGCCCTGTTCGGGGCGACGGCGGGCCAGGGCGTGGTCTGGTATGCCGGCCAGTTTTATGTGCTCTATTTCCTGAGCTCGACGCTCAAG
>JBAZMN010000073.1:0-6998 GCA_041649735.1 Opitutaceae bacterium
TACATCGGGTTTCTGGCGCCGTTCAGCAACACGCCGGTGCTGCAGGTGTTCGTCCGCCGCCGGATCACCGGCTACGCCATGGAATTCATCCCGCGCATCACCCGCGCGCAAAGCATGGACGCCCTCAGCTCGCAGGCGACCGTGGCCGGCTATCAGGCTGTGCTCATCGCCGCGGAGCGGCTCGGCAAGATGTTTCCGCTGCTCATGACGGCGGCGGGCACGGTGACCCCCGCCACGGTGCTCGTACTCGGCGCGGGCGTGGCCGGCTTGCAGGCCATCGCCACCGCCAAACGCCTCGGCGCGCGCGTCGAGGCCTTTGATCCGCGGCCGGCGGTGCGCGAGCAGGTGCAGAGCCTGGGCGCCCTGTTCGTGGAGATGGAACTGCCGAAGGACGCCGAGACCGCCGGCGGCTATGCGAAGGAGCTTTCGCCCGAGTTCATCCAGAAGGAGATGGAGGCCATCGGCGCCCGCCTGCCGAAGGTCGATGTGGTCATTTCCACCGCCCAGGTGTTCGGCAAAAAGGCCCCGTTGCTCGTCACGCGCGACATGGTCGGCCGGATGCGGCCCGGCGCCGTGCTGGTGGACCTCGCCGCCGAGCAGGGCGGCAATTGCGAGCTGACCCGGGCCGGCGAAACCGTCGTGCAGGGCGGCGTCACGATCATCGGCCCCGTCGGCCTGCCCGCCGCCGTGCCGGCCGATGCCAGCGCGCTCTACGCCCGCAACTGCTTCAACCTTTTCCGCCACCTCTATCCCAAACCCGACGCGCAGCCCGATCCCGCCGACGAGATCGTCAAAGGGGCGTGCCTGACCCGCGGCGGCGAGGTGGTCAACGACACCGTGCGCAAGCTGCTCGGCCACGCCTGAGCCACCGCTATCGATGTGTGCGATGACCAGAGGCTATCCGGAAATCCTGACGCGGCAAAAAACCGCAGGGGCGCTCTGCTGGCCAGCATTCTGCTGGCCAGCAGAACGCGTCCTCGACAAGGGGCGCAGCAAGTCTGCGCCCCTACGGCCTGCCAATGGTTTTCGGCTAACCTCGATGGACTCCGCGCTGCCAGCTGGCGCCGCGGCTCCCGATTACTGCAGGGACATGATCCCGTGATCCACCGGATGAATTTGCCATGACGACCCTCCTGTTTGCCACCGTGGACGCGGCGCACCACGCCGCCCATACGCTGCCGCCGATGGATTTCGGCCGGCTGATGTTCTACCTCTTCATCCTCGTGCTGGCCGGCTTCCTCGGCTTCGAGGTGATCGGCCGCGTGTCGCCCACGCTGCACACGCCGCTGATGTCGGCCACCAACGCCATCTCGGGCATCTCGCTCGTCGGTTCGCTCGTGGCCGCCAGCGGCCAGTACAGCCTGACCAGCTCCATCCTCGGCATGATCGCGGTCTGTGCCGCGAGCATCAACGTGGTCGGCGGCTTCATGATCACCGACCGCATGCTGAAGATGTTCAAAAAGAAGGACCGGGGGGCCCGGAAATGAACACCGACATCAACATCGTCATTTCCGAGTGGTCCTATCTGGCGGCGGCGGTCCTGTTTGTCCTGGGCCTGCGGGCGCTCAGCTCGCCCTTCACCGCGCGGCGGGGCATGTTCATGGCCGAGACCGGCATGGCGCTGGCCGTCGTCGGCACGCTGCTGTACACGCAGGTCCTCACCTGGGTCTACATCCTGGTTGGCGCGGCCGTGGGCTCGGTGATCGGGGCGCTCATGGCGATCTTCATGCCGATGACGGCGATGCCGCAACGGATCGCGCTCTCCCACGCATTTGGCGCGCTGGCGGCGGTGCTCGTCGGCTGCTTCAAGTACATCGAATACGGCGGCGAAGGCCTCGGCCGGCTGCGCATGACGGCCCTCGGCTTCGAGGTGCTGTTCGGCGCGCTCACCGTCACCGGCTCGCTCATGGCCTTCGGCAAGCTGCAGGAGCTGATCCGCGGCGCGCCCATCACCTACCGGGGCCAGAACATCTGCAATGTCGCGCTGTTCTTCACCACCATCGCCCTCTTTCTCTACCTGCTCTACGACCCCACGGCCACGTGGGTGTTCTACACGATGATGGCGCTCGGCTTCGCCGTCGGCGTGCTCATCGTCATGCCGATCGGCGGCGCGGACATGCCGGTGGTCATCTCGCTGCTCAACTCCTATGCCGGCCTGGCCGCGGCGGCCACGGGCATCGCCATCGACAACAAGGTGCTGATCATCGCGGGCTCGCTCGACGGCACCAGCGGCTTCTTCCTCTCGATCCTCATGAGCCGCGCCATGAACCGTTCGTTCGCCAACGTGCTCTTCGGCGCGGTCGGCGCCGCGCCGGCCGCCGGCGCCGCCGCCAAGACGGAGGCGCGCACCGTCATCCGCTACACACCGGAGGACGCCAAGCTCATGCTGGAAAGCGCCGGCTCGGTCATCATCGTCCCCGGCTACGGCATGGCCGTGGCGCAGGCGCAGCACATCGTCTACGAGATGACGGAGCTCCTGCTCGAGCGCGGTGCGACCGTGCGCTACGCCATCCACCCGGTGGCGGGCCGCATGCCCGGTCACATGAACGTGCTGCTGGCCGAGGCGGGCGTGCCCTATGAGCAGCTGTTCGAGATGGATCACATCAACGACGATTTCCAGAACACCGACGTGGTCGTGGTGGTCGGGGCGAACGACGTCACCAATCCCGCCGCGCGCACCAAGAAGAGCAGCCCGCTCTATGGCATGCCCATCCTCAACGCCGACCAGGCGCGGCACATCATCATCCTCAAGCGCAGCATGGGCGCCGGTTTCGCCGGCGAGGACAACGAGCTGTTTTACGACCCGAAGACGATGATGGTGCTCGGCGACGCCAAGCAGACGCTCACCCATATCGTCCAGCATCTGAAGAAATAGCCCGGGCGGAACGGAAAGCAGGATCGGCTCAGGGCCGGGTGGACGGCGGTCGTCCGGGTTTGACAGCACGTATATCCCGTATATCCAGAGTATTCATGCAAACGACCGCTCGGGTCTTCAAGTCAGGCAACTCCCAAGCCATCCGGCTCCCTAAGCCATTCCGGCTCAAGTCGAAGACGGTCAGCGTTCAGCGTGTCCCCCAAGGCCTGCTGATCACGGATACCGAGGATCTCAAACGGCGGGCGGCGGCCTTCGCGGCCTTGGAAGGATCCTGCCCGGACTTCCCGGAAATCGGATCCAACACCGCTCCCAACATTGCCCGCGAGCTCGAATGAGCTACCTGCCTGATACCAACGCCTTCTCCGCCCATCTCCGTGGCAAGGCCCCGGCGCTCAGCGCGAGGATGAAAACGGCCGCCGAAGCCGGGGAGTTGCGGCTGTCCGTCATGGTCCTGGCCGAGCTCGAATTCGGTGCGCGCAAAGCGGAGCGCACACTGGGCACCTCCCGTTTTGTCGAACGGGTGAAAATGCTCAAGCGGGCGGTCGAGCTGGAGGCGATCGGGATGGAATTCTGCGCGGCGTACGCCCTCGTCCGCGATACGCTCGAAGCGGCCGGACAAAAGATTGGCGATCGCGATACGATCATCGCCGCCCATGCGCTCTCGCTTGGTGCCACCTTGATCACCGCCAACGTGGATGAATTCCGCCGGGTACCGGGATTGAAACTGGAGAACTGGGCGAATTGAGGGGGAAATCCGCGACAAAGACGTCGCGTCTCCAGCATCGGAAGAAATAGCCGGGCATCAGACGCGCGCCGGGCCGGTTCATCAATCCCGGATCCTCGGCGCATTGCGGATAATGCGCCCTACCACCAGCCGGTGCATTCGAGGTAGGGCGGCCTATCCCCAGGCCGCCGGCTCCGGATATTTGGGCGGTAGCGATCGGAAATTCGCTCCCGCGTTTGCCTTTGGCGGGTAGTCCCGCATGGGTGTGGCCGTGCGCCGTCATCTCAGCGTTGCCTGTTTGTTGGCCGCCTGGCTTTGCGCCACCGGCGCGCTGCTGGACGTCGCGCAGGTGCTGGCCTGGACCCGGATGTTCACGGGTTACGTGCACACGCTGCCGGTGGCGCAGGCGCTCAGCCGGACTTTTGATCCGGAGCAACCGTGCGCGCTGTGCCTGGCAGTGCAGAAGGCCCGTGAAACCGGGCGCCGGCAGTCGCCGCCCCCGGCCGTGACGGCGGGGCAGAAAGTCGTGCTGATCAGCCAGCCGGCCGAGTCCCTCGCGCCGGCCGCCACGCCGGTCGCCTGGCTTGGATCGGATCAGATATCGGCGTCCTCCTGGTTGCCGCCGGTGCCGGTGCCGCCCCCGCGCATCCGGACCGTCTCAGTCCTGAGCTGATCACCGCCCGCTGCGGGCCGGGCGGTGGGACCACGAATATTGACGCGATGCCGGGCCATCCCGGCCACTTGGCGCACAGGCATGGCGTCGTTTCCCGTGTGGGTGCGCCTTCCCATCATTCATGAGATCTTTTTCCCCCGTTTCCTTCACCTTTGCTTCGCAGAAATCAATCGTTCCGTTTCCGGCATTGCTCGTCGCCGTGCTGGGCGTGACGGCCGGTGCTTCCCCCGGTTTCGGGTGTTCCGTGTGCGGCTGCTCCCTCAGCTCCGACTGGGCGGCGCAGGGCTACAGCATGATGCCGGGGCTCCAAGCCGGCGTGCGCTACGAATATTTCGAGCAGTCCGACCTGCGCCGCGGCCCGCACGGTGCGGATCGCCCGGCACTGACGTTTCCCAACGACGAGGAGATCCAGCAGAGCACGCTGAATCGGAACACCTGGCTCGATCTGGATTATGTCGCGAATCCCGCCTGGGCCGTGACCGTCCAGGTGCCCTACCATGATCGCGACCACCGCACGATCGCGGCCGGTGATCTGGACGTGTCGACGTCCCAGGCCAGCGGGCTGGGGGATCTGCGGCTGCTCGGGCGCTACCAGCATTCCGGTTTGCAGAACAGCTACAGCCTGCAGCTGGGCTTGAAGCTGCCCACCGGCCGATTCGACCAGAATTTCGCCACCGGTCCCCAGGCCGGCGCGCTGCTGGACCGGGGGCTGCAACTCGGCACCGGCACCACCGATCTCCTGGCCGGATGTTCCTATTTTTCCCGGCCTTCCGTCTCCCTCGGTTGGTTTGCCCAGGTCATGCTCGACCAGCCGCTGGCCTCCCGCGACGGTTTTCGTCCCGGCGCCAGCTTCGCCCTCAACGGCGGTCTGCGTCTCCTGACTACCGGCTGGCTGACTCCGCAGATCCAGCTCAATGCGCGCTGGGATGGACGCGAGACCGGCGTCAATGCCGACCATGAAAACAGCGGCGCGACGATGGTCTATGCCAGTCCCGGTTTGACTGCGGAGCTGGGCTCCCGCTGCCATGCCTACGCCTTCGTGCAGCTGCCCGTTTACCAGCGGGTGAACGGCCTGCAACTCGAGCCGCGCTGGCTGCTGTCCGTGGGGGTCCGCTATGAGCTCTAGGCCGGGTTTTCATGGAGACGCGACGCCTTCGTCGCGTTTCCCTCAAGACAGGGCGACGAGGGCGTCGCCGCTCCAGTCTCAGCCAACCCTGTAGCCTGCAGGAGGGTGAAAGTTCTCTGGACAGCCGGCGGTTTCTGCGCAGAAATATGGGGACCCGCCACGAGGCCGCGGTCGCCCAAGCCGAGTTGTTTGAGAGCAAAACTTTCCGACCAATTAGCCCACGGTCGGCGCGATGGATAAGAAAAGTGTATGCATAGGGGATGTAATAACTTTTCTGGACAGCCGCGTCGCCCGTGGGCTTTTCGTTTGTCCGCTGTGATGCCATGGGGGCTGCCTGCCGTCGTCGGAAACAGCCGATCAACGCGAGCCGCCGGGTGATCCGGCCGGACGGGGCTGTGCGCCGGGGCGTCCCGCCGGCGGCCAACGTGTCCCGCCGCTGGCACACCGCCCGAACGGATCTCGCTCTGGAGCGGGTTGGCGCATAACCTGCGCCGTTGGAGGCATCATGGATCCCAATCATCTCACGGCCATGTCGCGCACGGCCGTCACCGAGGCGCAAAACCAGGCCCGTCGTCGTTCCCATAACGAGGTGGAGACCTGGCACCTGCTGGCCGCCCTGCTCGGCCAGGAGGGTGGCATCGTGCCGGCCCTGATTGAGAAGCTCGGCCTGACCGTGAGCGCCCTGCAATTGGCGGCTGAACGCGAACTCGACCGTCTGCCCAAGGTCACCGGCAGTGTCGACGTGTCGAAGATCTACGTCACCCAGGCCGTCAACGAGGTGCTCACCCGCGCCGAGGAGGAGGCGGGGAAGCTCAAGGACGAATACATCAGCACCGAGCACCTGTTCCTCGGCCTCGTCGAGGTGGCGAAACCCGAGGCGCTGAAGAAATACTTCCGGAGCTTCGGCCTCGACCGCGCCCGGGTGCTGAAGGCGCTCAGCGAAATCCGCGGCAGCCAGCGCGTGACCTCGGACAATCCCGAGGGCACCTACCAGGCGCTGGAGAAATACGGCCTCGACCTCGTCGAGCAGGCCCGGAAGGGCAAGCTCGATCCCGTCATCGGCCGCGACGAGGAGATCCGCCGCACCATCCGCATCCTGTCGCGCAAGACGAAGAACAATCCCGTGCTCATCGGCGAGCCGGGCGTGGGCAAGACCGCCATCGTCGAGGGCCTGGCGCAGCGCATCCTGCGCGGCGACGTGCCCGAGGGGCTGAAGGACAAGACCGTTTTCGCGCTCGACATGGGCGCGCTGCTGGCCGGCGCCAAGTACCGCGGCGAGTTCGAGGAGCGGCTCAAGGCCGTGCTGCACGAGATCAAGCAGAGCAACGGCCGCGTCATCCTGTTCATCGACGAGCTGCACACCATCGTCGGCGCCGGCAAGGCCGAGGGCGCGATCGACGCCGGCAACATGCTCAAGCCCATGCTCGCCCGCGGCGAGCTGCATTGCATCGGCGCCACCACGCTCGACGAGTACCGCAAGCATCTCGAAAAGGACGCCGCGCTCGAACGCCGTTTCCAGCCCATCCTTGTCGACCAGCCCACGGTCGAGGACGCCATCTCGATCCTGCGCGGACTGCGCGAGCGTTTTGAGGTGCACCAC
>JBAZMN010000074.1:0-6976 GCA_041649735.1 Opitutaceae bacterium
GATGGCGCCTCAGTGTGCTCGGCACCTGCCTCTGTGAGCTCTGTGTCCCAAGTCCTGGCCGGCTTGGATCCCGATCAGCGCGCGGCGGCGGCGATCGTCAGCGGTCCACTGCTCATCGTCGCCGGACCCGGCACCGGAAAGACCCGCACGCTTACCCGGCGCATCGCCCACCTGATCGCCGATCATGGCGCCGCCCCCGGCGCCTGTCTGGCCATCACCTTCACCCGGCGCGCCGCCGGCGAAATGCGTGAGCGGCTCGTCGCGCTGTTGCCCGACGGCCGCGGCGCCCAGGTGCCGGTGATGACCTTCCATGCGCTCGGCCTGACTATCCTGCGGGAGCAGGAGGGTCGGCTCGGTCTCCTTCTCGGCCAGGATTTCGGCGGACCAGCCGGATCGCCGTTGCGCGTGGCCGGAGAAGCCGAGGCTCTGGCCGTCGCCCGGGAAGCGCTGGGTGTGTCCACCGTCGAGGCGCGCCGGCTGACCGCAGATCCGGTGACGCGACCGGAGGCGTACGTCCATGCTCTCCACGCCCGCGGCCTGGTCGACTTTGCTGATCTGGTGACGCTGCCGGGGGAACTGCTGGCCGCACATGCAGACCTGGCGGCGCATTACCGGGGGCGATGGCCGCACCTCTCGGTCGATGAGTATCAGGACATCGACGAGCGCCAGTATCGTCTCGTGCGGCTGCTGGCACCGCCGGACGCCAGCCTCTGCGTCATCGGCGATCCCGACCAGGCGATCTACGGTTTCCGCGGCACCGACGTGCGCTTTTTCCAGCAGTTCCAGTCCGACTATCCGGCGGCCCGGGTCGTGTCGCTCACGCGCAATTACCGTTCCACCCGGACGATTATCGACGCCGCGCTGCAGGTCGTGGCGCCCACGACCCTGGTGCGCGATCGCGTCCTGCATGTCCAAGCAGCCGACGCCCGCTCCGCCGCGGCGACGCGGGCCAGCCGGGTCGTGCTGCGCGAATGCGCCACCGACCGCGCCGAGGCGGAGTTCATCGTCGCGACCATCGAGCGTCTGGTTGGCGGCACGAGCCTTACATCGTTCGACACCGGCCGCGCCAGCGGTGCCACCGTGCCGGCTTGTGCGTTCAACGATTTTGCCGTGCTCTATCGCACCGACGCCCAGACTCCATCGCTGATTGAGGCCTTCACGCGTTCCGGAATTCCTTTTCAGAAGCGGAGTCACACCTCGTTGACTGAACACCCGGCCGTGAAAGCACTGCTTGATCGCCTGAAGACCCTGCCGGCCGACGCGCCCCTGGCGGACCGGTTCGCGGCGGCGGCCGCGCAGCTGGCGCGGGAGGAGAACGTTGATCCCGATCTGCGTGCCATCACCGATGCGCTCCGTCCGCTCGCCGGGAGGCCCGGCGCCAGTCTCGATGCCTTTGTGAGCGAGCTGGCCCTCGGAGTCGACGTCGACCTGCACGATCCGCGGGCCGAGCGTGTGTCGCTGCTCACGCTGCATGCCGCCAAGGGGCTCGAATTCCGGGTGGTGTTTCTCGTGGGTTGCGAGGACGGGCTGCTCCCGCACCGGTTCGGCTTCGCCGACACCGGGGAGGTTGACGTCGCCGAGGAGCGCCGGCTCTTCTTTGTCGGTCTCACCCGCGCCCGCGAGCGTCTCTTCCTGACCCATGCCCGCCGCCGTCACTGGCAGGGCGAGAGCCGTGATCGCTTCCCGTCGCCCTTTCTGCAGGCCATCCGCGCCGCATTGCTCGAGCGCCAGAAGGATGAAATGCCGGCCGCGCCGCGGCCCCGCCAGCTGGACTTGTTTTAGGTTTTCGCGCAGCAAAAACCTACACCCTGGCCAGCGCCTGCTCCAAATCGGCCTGGAGATCGGCGAAGTCCTCCGTGCCCAGCGACAGGCGCACGTAGTCGGGCGAGACACCGGTGGAAACCTGCTCCTCGGCCGTGAGCTGGCTGTGGGTCGTGCTCGCAGGATGGATGGCGAGCGATTTCGAATCACCGATGTTGGCCAGATGCGAGAAGAGCTGGAGCGCCTCGATGAACTTTTTGCCTCCTTCAAAACCGCCCTTCAAGCCGAAGCCGAGCAGCCCGCCGAAGCCGCCGCGCAGGTATTTTTTTGCCGCGGCATGGCTGGGGCTGGCCTTGAGGCCGGGGTAGTTGACCCACTTGACCTTCGGGTGCGCGGCGAGGTACTCGGCCGTTTGGAGCGCATTCTCGCAAATGCGCGCCATGCGCAGGTGCAGCGTCTCCAGGCCCTGCAGCATGAGGAAGGCGTTGAAGGGCGACATGCACCCGCCGATGTCGCGCAGCAGTTGCAGGCGCATCTTGAGGATGTACGCGACGTTCGCCCCGCCGGCGGGCGGGAAGCTCTTGAAAGCTTCCCAGTGCACGAGCCCATGGTAGCTCGGATCGGGCTGGGTGAAGCCGGGGAATTTGCCGCGACCCCAGTCGAAGTTGCCGCCGTCGACCACGATGCCGCCGATGGACGTGCCGTGGCCGCCGATGTACTTGGTGGAGCTGTGGACGACGACGTTGACCCCCCACTCGAAAGGGCGGTTGAGCATCGGCGTCAGGCAGGTGTTGTCGACGATCACCGGCACGCCGGCTTCATGGGCAATTTTCGCCACCTCCTCGAACGGGAAGATGTTGAGCGCCGGGTTGCCGAGGCCCTCGCCATAGAACGCCTTGGTGTTCGGGCGGAGGGCCTTGCGGAAGGCATCCGGATCCTGCGCGTCCACGAACGACACCTCGATGCCGATCCGGGGTAGCGTATAGTGGAACAGGTTATAAGTGCCGCCATAAAGCTGGGAGACGGAGACGATGTGGTCGCCCGCGCCGGCGATGTTCAGAATCGCATCGGTGATCGCGGCCTGCCCCGAGGCATGGGCCAGCGCGCCGGATCCGCCCTCGAGCGCCGCCACCCGTTGCTCGAAGACGTCGGTCGTCGGATTCATGATCCGCGTGTAGATATTGCCGAGTTCCTTCAGCGCGAAGAGGTTGGCGGCGTGCTCGGTGTCGCGGAAAACATAGCTTGTCGTCTGGTAGATTGGGACGGCACGCGAGCCGGTCGTGGGGTCCGGCGTCTGGCCGGCGTGGAGGGCCTTGGTTCCTAGTCCTTTGAAGTTCATGGGTATAACGGCCTAGGATTCTAGGCAGCCAAGGCAAGAAGACAACCCGTGGCGTTGAAAATATCCGTGTCATCAACCAGGCGGGCCGAACGTAACAGGGTCGTTACGATATTCCGGCCAACCCAAAGGAAATTTTGCGGTCTACGGGCCCGTTCGGTTCGAAAACCGGGGTGGGGTTCCTCACTCCGGAATCCTCAATCATGTGAACGATGCTTCGCTGCCTGGCGAAGCGCATCCTCAAGGAGTGTCCTATGAATGCTGATCTCATCCCGCTGCCGCTTGCCGGCAGCGTCAGCCAGAATCAATCCATCGCGCGTTTAGCTGCGCGCTCGTTTGTGACCCACCTGGTTTCCGTCCTTTCCGTCGGAACGGTGTTGGGTCTTTCATCCCCGGCCCGGGCGCAGCACTACCAGCAGACCAACCTGGTCTCGGATGTGCCGGGCCTGGCCGCGGTCACCCATCTGCCCCTGGTGAATCCCTGGGGACTCACGCGCAGTGCGACGAGTCCCTGGTGGGTGTCGGACAACGGCGCGGGCGTCTCGACCCTCTATAATGGCGCCGGGACCCCGCTTTCCCTGATCGTCACCGTCCCAATCCCGCCCAGCGGAACGCCGCCGTCGACGCCGACCGGCACGGTCTTCAACGGCACCACGGACTTCCAGGTCGGCCCCGGCCAGCCGGCGCGGTTCATCTTTGTCACCGAAGACGGAACGATCTCCGGGTGGAATCCGACGGCGGACGCCACGAATGCGATCCTCAAGGTCGATCACTCCGCCACCGCGGTCTACAAAGGCGTGACTCTAGGGCAGCGGAATGGCGCGAACTTCCTCTATGCCGCGAATTTCCGGGCGGGCAGGGTGGAAGTCTATGACGCGAACTTTGCCTGGATCGATCTGGGGCCGGAGGCGTTTGGGGATTCCAAGCTCCCCGCGGGATTCGCGCCGTTTAATGTGCAGAACATCAATGGCACAATTTATGTTACATTCGCCAAACAGGACGCGCAGCAGCACGACGAAGTTGACGGCGCGGGGCTCGGTTATGTCGATGCGTTTAGCACCGACGGCATCCTGTTGATGCGCCTGAAATCAGGCCCGTGGCTGAATGCTCCATGGGGCGTGGCTTGGGCGCCGGCGGGATTCGGCCATCTCAGCGGCAAGCTGCTGGTCGGCAACTTTGGGAGCGGCAAAATCGCCGCCTATGATCCGCGGAAGGGCAACTTCCAGGGAATGTTGCTCGGCCCCGACGACGAGCCGCTCGCCATTGAAGGACTCTGGGCCCTGGATTTTGGCAATGGCGCCGGCGCAGGACCAGCCACCACGCTCTACTTCACCGCCGGCATCAATGGCGAGGCCGACGGCCTGTTTGGCACAATCACGCCCATCGCGGAATCTGATAATGACTGAGCTAATCGCATAAGATTCGCGCGTGTTCGCAAACGGACGGCTGGGGCATGAACATCGGCGCTCCCGGCCGTCCTGGCACGGGCGGAGCCATGGCTGAGCACTGCCCTCCGGTCGCACCGAGTGCAAAGGGAAGGGCCGGAGTCAGCTTATGTCCGCATGACGGGCCTGGTGGAGCTGCCAGGAATTCCACAGGTTGTGCCAGATTATGTAGCAAGTGGGCCCGAGCGCGACGAGCGGGTTGGCGTAGGTGAGGGCGAGGTAGATGGTGAACGAGGTGTTCTTCTGTCCGAGCGACTGGCTGGCCTCGCGCGGAAACTCCCGCCCGCCGATCACCCGTCCGAGCGCGAAGTTGGCGATGCAGACAGTCGCGGTGATGGCCGCGATCTTGCCGAGCAGGCCGAGCGAAAGGTCTGCTTGCGTGCGGAGGAAATGTGAACCGGATGCCGTGACGATAAAGAGGGTCAGCACCCACAGGCCGAATGATACATTGCGCAGACGCCCGGGCCACTCCGCGGCTTGGGCATGCAATGTCCGCAACAGCCACGCCGCGACCATGGGCCCGAAAACAACCAGTCCCACGCTGCCGAGCACCTGGACGAATACCTCCGGGGTGGCGTGGCCCAACACGAGCGGAAGCAGGCCCGGCAGCAGTGCCGCGACGACCAGGTTGGTGAGGAGCGCCGCCGCGATCACGTATTCCACGCGTCCCCGGAGGAAGCTCATCACGACCGGCGCGGCCATCGCCGTGGGCGTGATGCCGGTGAAGAACGCCGCCAGCGCCACCTCGCGTCCGCCCACCAGCCAGCCCAGTCCCCAGGCCGCGAAGCCCATGGCCACGTTCGCCGCCAGCAGGATCCCATGACTGCGATGGATGGCCTGGCGTGACAGGCGCGTCTGCAGGAATACCAGGAACAGCATGCCCATGACCGTCCAGCGGATGGCCCACCCCGCCGCGTGCGCCTGAGGCAGCAGCACGCCCAGGACCATGCCTGCGACAAGGGCAAGCGTACGGATAAGGCCGGGTTTCATCGACGAAGGGTTCGGAGCAAAACCGTCTCCGCCCCGCAAGGCAATGGCGCATCGCAGTTCCCGCTATCGCCTGAAGTATGACGATGTCTGCATTTGCCGTTGCTGCCGCCGGGATCGCCTTGGCCTGGCGTAACGCGTCGCGAAGATGACTGCCCCCGGAAGCCTGGCTGCGCTTGCATGATCGGGGCGTTTCGCCGCGCGCCCGGCCGGCCCTCTGCAACCCGGATCAGGATTGGGGTGTCCCGCGCTTTTGCCCTGCTTCTGCCGGCAGATTGGCTGGCAGTGGCTGGCTCGACGCGGCGCCACGCTTGAACAGTCCGTCGAGTACGGTCTGCACCATGAAATCCGGGGTCTTCAGGAATGCCGTCGGACGGAAATAACTGGTGGTGGCCAGGAGGCGCTCCGAGGTGGCGTCGCGCAAGGTGACGCTGAGGGCGATCAGGTAGTTTTTGAAATCCCAGTCCCAGCGGTCTTCGTAGTTGAGATATGCCTTGGCGCTGGTCGGCATGAGGGTGATCGGTCCGCTCTCGGCCTGGAAGCCGCGGGCCTGTAATTCCCGCACGATGATTCCGTGGAGGTCGTGGTTATCGTTCAGGTTTTCCACCACGTAAATATGCTGCAACTGGCCGAGGTTGGCCTTGGGCTCAAAGTGCGTGTCGAGGGTCGAACAGCCGGCGAGCAGCAGGGCCGGCAGCAGCAGGGCTGGAAGTTTCATCAGGAACAAGACAGGGACGGCGGCCGCAGGCTGATGGTTTCGGACAATTCGGGCGAGCACGATTCCGCCTGGTCAGGCAAAAGGCTTGGGCACGGTGGCTTGCGCGACGTAGAGCGGGTGCTTGGGCTGACCGCTGGCGTTGCGCTCGAGGCAGAAGGTCTTTTTCGGGTCGAGGCCGGCCCGCACCTGCCGGTCGCGCCCGAGGTGGGCGCCGTGTTCGCCCCAGCCGAGCAGGACGCGGTCGCAGCGGGCGCTCCAGTGCGCGATCCAGCGATCGTTGTCGGGACCGACCGGCTCGGCGGCCGCCTTCATGTCGGCCGGGTCGGTGGCGCGCCAGGCAAAGAGGTTGAGCATGACGAAAAACGCGTAGCCCCACGTCGCCGAAAAATCGCGGATGCGGCGCAGGGTGGGATCGAGCTGATGCTCGTCGGCCGTGCTGGGATTGAGGCAGATCCAGGCGACGCCGCGGCCCGGGTCCAACAATTCGTCCCAACGGTGAATGAGCGTGTAGCGGTAGCGACGGTCAGCGGAGAAGACACATTCGTTGGGCATGGCGGCGTGTTTTCATGAGCGGTTTGCCGCCGTTAAAGTCAAGGTCCGAGGCCGGCGTTTTTTGCGATTTACCCATGCCCCGGGAGCTTCGTGGCGCGGCGACCGCACCCCACCGGCCGGCCCGGCTTTCTGCAAGAATGGGTCCTGCAAAATGCTCCACGTTACGCCGGGGCGTGG
>JBAZMN010000075.1:0-6924 GCA_041649735.1 Opitutaceae bacterium
CGTGCGCAGAAAAAGGAAGATCACCATTACCACGAGCGCGATGGCCAGCAGGAGCGTGAAGCGCACGTCCGAGACCGATTCGCGCACCGCCGCCGACTGGTCGCGCAGCACGTCGAGCTGTACCGATTCCGGCAGCTGCCGCTGGAGCTCGGGCAGGAGCGCCCGCACGCGGTCCACCACCTCCACCGTGTTGGTGCCCGGCTGTTTCTGGATGGCGAGGACGATCGCGCGAGCGCCCTGGCCGTCGTGATAGAACCAGCTTGCCACGCGCCGGTCCTGCACGCTGTCGATGACCTGCGCGAGTTCACCCACCCGCACGGGCGCGCCGTTGCGGTAGGCGACGATGATATTGCGGAATTCGTCCACATCGGCCAGCTGCCCGGTCGCCACCACGGTCAGCGCCTGATGCGGCCCGTCGAGCAGGCCGGTCGGCAGGTTGACGTTGTGGGCGTCGAGCGCCGCCTGCACGTCGGACAGCGCGATGCCGCGGCTGGCCAGCAGGCGCGGATCAAGCCGCACGCGCAGGGCGTATTTTTGCGCGCCGTAAACCTGCACCTGGGACACGCCGTCCACCATGGAGATGCGCTGCGTGAGCATCGTCTCGGCATATTCGTCCACGGCCGACAGCGGCAGGGTGGGCGAGCTCAGCGTGAGGAAATATACCGGCTGGTCGGCGGGGTTGGTCTTGCGGAACGACGGCGGCGCCGGCATTTCGTTCGGCAGGCGGCGCTGCACGGCGGCGATGGCGGACTGCACGTCCTGCGCCGCGGCGTCGATGTTGCGCTCCAGCGTGAACTGGAGCGTGATCTGGGTGGAGCCCAGCGTGCTGGTTGAGGTCATCGAGTCGATGCCCGCGATCGTGGAAAACTGCTGTTCCAGCGGCGTGGCCACCGCCGAGGCCATCGTCTCGGGCGTCGCGCCGGGGAGGGCGGCGCTGACGACAATGGTGGGGAAGTCGACGTTCGGCAGGTCGCTCACCGGCAGCAGCCGGTAGGCCATCAGGCCGAAGACGCACAACGCCGCGCTCAGCAGCGTCGTCATCACCGGCCGGCGGATGCAGAGTTCGGGTAGATTCATGGGGCCAGGCGGGTCAGGAGCCCGATTTCGGCGCGGCCGGGTCGGCCACGGCGTCTCCCGGCACTGCCAGCGTCCGGGGTTCAACCCTCGCACCGGGCACGAGGCGCAACTGGCCGTCGGTCACCACGGTCTCGCCTTCCTGCACGCCGGTGCGGATTGCGACGAGACCATCGGCCGAACCGCCGGTCTCGACGACGCGCAGCTCGACCGTTTGGTCCGGCTTCACGACAAAGACCTGGCTGCCGCGCTGCCCCCGTTGCACGGCGCCGGCGGGCACCAGCACGGTGTTGGGCTCCTCCCCCAGGTGGGTGACGACGTCGACAAACTGGCCCGGCCATAGCGCATGGTCGGCGTTGGCAAAAACGGCTTTGATCAGAATCGTACCGGTGGTGGGATCCACGGTGTTGTCGATGAAGTCGAGCCGCCCCTCGACCGGCTTGCCCACGCCGTCGTGCGGCTGCGCCGTCACACCTACCGGCCCGGCCGCCTGCGCGGCGCGCAGACCGGCCAGCGTTCCCTCGGGCAGGGCGTAGGCCACCGCGATCGGGGCGAGCTGGTTGATGGTCACGAGCGTGAAGCCGGGATCGTTGGCCTTGATCAGCGCGCCTTCATGGAGGTTGAGCTGGCCGGTGCGCCCGGCGATGGGCGCTCGGATCTCCGTGTAGCTGAGCTGCAGTTCAGCGTTGGCCACGGCGGCCTCCCGCGCCTGTACCTGCGCCTGCGAGGTTTCTGCATCCGTAAGCAACTGGGCCAGCTGTTCCTTGGAAATGGCCTGCTGCTGATCCAGCTGCTGGTAGCGCCCGGCCTCGACCCGGGCGTGGGCGGCCTGGGCCCGGGCGGTGGCCAGGTCGGCGCGCGCACTGCGCAGGTTGTTTTCGAACGGCCGGCGGTCGAGACTGACGAGCAGATCGCCCGCCTGGACCTCCTGGCCTTCGCGGAACTGGATTTGCGCGATGACGCCATCGACTTGGGATTTGACCGTCACCGTGCGCAAGGTCTGCACGGTGCCGATTGCCGCCTGCGTGATGGGCAGCGTCTGGCGGACCGCACGGCCGATCTGCACGGGTACGGCGGGCGTGCCCCGGCCGGCGGTTTTGGCGCGGCCGCAGCCGGCCAGCAGCGCTCCGGCGAGCGCGGCGAGACCGATGGCACAGCCGGCGGACGAAAGCCTAGCGGGCCGCCTGAAATTCATGGTGGTTTGCATGGTGGGAAAGCGGTCCCTTGATCCGGGCCCGGCAGGTGAGGAGATTCTGCCGGATGACCAGGAGGTCATCGATCAGTGCTTCGCGTCGCTGCGGGGGAATGCTGGCGAGATACTCCTCGCGCAGCTGGGCGCCGAGGCGTTTCAACCGGGCCAGCGCCCGCCGGGCTTTCGGTCGCAGGTACAGCCGGAAGGCGCGTCCGTCGCGGGGATCGTCCCGGCGGTCCAGCCAGCCGGCGTGGCGCAGCCGGTCGACGTGGCGGCCGATGGTGGCCGGTTCGAGTTGGAGCATCGCGGCCACGTCACGCTGATTGCAGCCGGCATGCCGGGCCACCTGCCGGAGAATGAGCCATTGCGCGCGGGTCAGGCCCAGTTTTGCCTCCTCCACCCGCCGGTCGAATTCCCGGCGCAACAAATGGCTGAGCTCGTGCAGGAGAAACCCCGGACGGCGTTCGGAAGTGCAGGCGGTGGCGGACATGAAGGGACGAAATACTAAGCTGGCTTATCAGTTTGGCAAGAGACGGTCTGCCCGCCCATCCGGTTTCAATCCGCGGGACGGCTTGCCCGCGCCGCGGCGGGGCGCACACTGCGGGCATGCCCCGTTTTGTCCTCGCGCTTGATCAGGGCACCACCTCGTCGCGCGCCATCGTCTTCGACCGGCGCGGCCGGGCCCGGGCCGCGGTCCGGCAGGAGTTTCCGCAATCCTATCCCCGCCCGGGCTGGGTCGAACACGATCCGGCCGACCTGTGGGACAGCACCCGGCGTGTGGCCCTGGCCGCCGTGGCCGAGGCCAACCTGACCGGCGCCGACCTCGCCGCCATCGGCCTCACCAACCAGCGTGAAACCACGCTGCTGTGGGACCGCCGCACCGGCCGTCCGGTCGCGCCCGCCATTGTCTGGCAGGATCGCCGCACCGCCGGCGCCTGCCGGCGGCTCCGGGCCCGCGGTCTCGAGCCGCTCTTCCGCCGCCGGACCGGCCTGCTGCTCGACCCTTACTTCAGCGGCACGAAGCTCGCCTGGCTGCTCGATCATGTGCCCGGGGCGCGGCGGCGGGCCGGCCGCGGCGAGCTGGCCTTCGGCACGGTCGACACCTGGCTGCTCTGGCAGCTGACCGGCGGCCGCGTCCACGCCACCGACGCCTCCAACGCCTCGCGCACGCTGCTGTTCAACCTCCGCACCGGCGACTGGGACGAGACGCTGCTCCGTGTCCTGCGGATCCCGCGCGAGGTGCTGCCGGAAGTGCGCGCCAGCAGCGAGGTCTATGGCGAGGTCGTCACGCTGCCCGCGCTCCGCGGGGTGCCCATCGCCGGCGTGGCCGGTGATCAGCAGGCCGCGCTTTTCGGCCAGGCCTGTTTTCATCCCGGCATGGCCAAGAACACCTACGGCACGGGCTGTTTTCTGCTGCTGCACACCGGCCGCCGGCCGGTGGCATCGCGCCATCGGCTGCTCACCACCGTTGCGTGGAAGCTCGACGGCCGCCTCGAGTATGCGCTGGAGGGCAGCGTCTTTATCGGCGGGGCGGTCGTGCAATGGCTGCGCGACGGCCTTGGGCTCATCGCCCGCTCCTCCGAGGTGGAGGCGCTTGCCGCGCAGGTGCCGGACAACGGCGGCGTCTACCTCGTGCCGGCTTTCACCGGGCTCGGCGCGCCCCACTGGGATGCCACCGCGCGCGGCGCCATCGTCGGCCTGACCCGCGGCAGCAACGCCGCCCACCTCGCCCGGGCCGCGTTGGAGAGCATCGCCTTCCAGAGCGCCGACCTGCTCGCCGCGATGGAAGCTGACGCCGGCATCCGGCTCCGCGAACTGCGCGTCGATGGCGGGGCAACGGTGAACGACCGGCTCATGCAGTTCCAAACCGAGCTGTTGCGCGTCCCGGTGGTGCGGCCGCGCACGGCCGAGACAACCGCGCTTGGCGCCGCCTACCTCGCGGGCCTGGCGGTCGGTTTCTGGAAAAACCGCGACGAGATCGCCGCCCTGTGGAAGGCGGAGCGCACCTTCCGGCCTTGTGCGTCCGCCGCCGCGATGAAGCGCCTTCAGGGCGGCTGGCGTCGCGCCGTCGGGCGGGCCAAGGCGTGGGATCAGGCTTGAGGCCGGCCGGCGGCCGCTTCCTTTGTTGCCACACTTGCGAAAGATCGCAGGATGGCAGGCCGCGTTAACCGCATTCCTCATGAAATCACGCTTTCTTGTCCGTACCCCTGCCGGCGCGCTGGTCTTGGTCCTCCTTGTCCTGGCGTCCTTCCTGCGTGCGGCTGAAGCGGATCTGGCCCCGCTGCGTGCCAAGGCCGAAAAAGGCAATGCCATTGCCCAGTACAATCTCGGTCTCCTTTATGCCGAGGGCCGGGTGGTGCCCCGCGATCCCGTCGAGGCCTATGTCTGGCTCAGCCTGGCCGCCGAAAACGGCGCCACCGGCCGGGCGCTCAACATCCTGACGGGCGAACTGTCCGCCGACCAGCTCAAGGCCGGAAGGACGCAGTTGAATGCGCGGCGGGCCGCCATTCCCAGTGTCGTCTCCTACCGCCCGCTCGCCCAGACCCAGGTTGCCGCGACCGCTGCGCCGGCTTTGCCCCCGGCGGCGGTTTCGGCCGTGCCGCCGCCGGAATCCGCGCCCACCGTCAACGAACCGGCGCCGGCGTCACCCTTGGCCCCGGCCGGGACCACCGCCGCGGCTGACTCTGCCGTAGGGCAGAGCACCGCCACCCTGGAAAAAGAGCTCGCCACGGCGCGGGATGACAAGGCGCGGCTGAGCGCGGAGGTTGCCGCCGCCTGGAAGGAGACGGAAAGCGCCAAGGCTGCGGCCACGGCCGCCGAGCAGCACGCCAGCCAGGCCGAGGCCGCCCTTAGTCAGCGCGCCAAGGACATCATCGTGCTCCAGACCGAGCGCAACCAGCTGCGGCAGCAGCTCGCCGCGGCACCGGCGGCATCGGCCGTCGAAGCCCTGCAGCAGGAACGCGACAAGCTGGCCGGCCGGCTGGCCACGGCCAACACCGACATGCAGTCGCTGCGCGAGCGCATGGCCAGGCTCGAGGCGGAAAACGAACAGCTCCAGCAGACCGCCGCTGCGGCGGTACCGGCCGCCGACCTGACCGCCCAGATTAAAAAATTGACCGACGACAAGACCGCGCTGGCGCAGGCCAACGCCAGGTTGGAGGAACAGGCCCAGGCCGCAGCGACGGCCGTGTCGGCCGTCGGGCCGCTGCAGCAGGAACGGGACAAGCTGGCCGGCCGGCTGGCCACTGCGAACACCGACATGCAGTCGCTGCGTGAGCGCATGGCCAGACTCGAGGCGGAGAATGAGAAGCTGCAGCAGACTTCCGCCGGTGTAACCGACCAGACCCGGCAACTCGCCACGCTCTCGACCGAGCTTGAAAATGCCCGGAAGAATCTGGCCGCGGCCCAATCAGTCCAGGCCGACGCCGGGCGCCTGCAACAGCAGATGGCCGATCAAGCGCAGAAGCTCGCGGCACTTGCCGCCGAACTCGCCGGCGCGCAGAAAAGATTGGCCGCGGCCCAGGCCGGCCAGGCCGATGCCTCCCGGCTCCACGAGCAGGTGGCCGGCTTGAAGCAGGAACTGGCCGCCGCCCAGGCGGCGCAGGCCCAGACGGCCGATCTGGCTGCCCAGCTCGAAGCCGCCCGCCGGGACCTGGCTTCCGCGCAGGGCGCGAACACCGATTTGGCCATCCAGGTGAAGCAACTGGGCGGGGAGAAGGAGGCGCTCAGCCGCCAGCTCGCCGTCGGCAGCGATGCGGTCCGCGAACTCGCCGCGCTGCGGGCGCGGGTGGAGCAGAACGAGGCCGACTTGACCGCGCTCCGGGCGCGCAATACCGAGCTGGTGTCCGCCAACCAAAAACTTGACGAACAGGCCCGCGCCGCTGCGCAGCAGGCGGGAGCGCAGGCCGCCACGGCGCTGGCAAAATCCGAGGACCAGCGCCAGGCACTGGCGGCACAGCTTGCGGGGCAGGGTGGGCAGCTCGCCGCACTCACCACCGAACGCGACCAGCTGCGGCAGCAGCTGAGCGGGGTTCAATCAGCCCAGGCCGACGCCGGGCGCCTGCAACAGCAGGTGGCCGATCAAGCGCAGAAGCTCGCGGCCCTTGCCGCCGAACTCGACGGCGCGCAGAAAAAATTGGCCGCGGCCCAGGCTGGCCAGGCCGATGCCGCCCGGCTCCAGGAGCAGGTGGCCGGCTTGAAGCAGGAACTTGCCGCCGCGCAAACCGCGCAGGCCAAGGCTGCCGACGCGGCCGCCCAGTTGGCGGCGGCCCGCCAGAACCTGGCTTCGGCGCAGGTGGCAAACTCCGATCTGACCGCACAGGTGAAAAAACTCGCCGGCGACAAGGCTGAACTGGCGCAGAAGCTCGCGGCCGCCGGTGCTCCCGCCCGCGAACTGGCCGAGCTTAAGGCGCGCATCGGGCAGAACGAGACCGACTTGACTGTACTCCGGACGCGCAACGCCGAGCTGGTGTCCACCAACCAGAAGCTTGACGAACAGGCGCGGGCCGCCGTGCGACAGACCGGCGACCAGACCGCCACGGCGCTGGCCGAGGCGCAAAAACAGCAGCAACTGCTCGAGACCGAACTGGCCAAACAGGGCCGCCAGGTCGTGGCACTGGAAAAGGAGCGCGACCAGTTCCGCATCCAACTGGCTGCCG
>JBAZMN010000076.1:0-6877 GCA_041649735.1 Opitutaceae bacterium
GATGGGCTGCGGCGCCGCATGTTCGAAGTAGAGCGTGCGGGCCCAGGGGGTCGTGAGCAGGAAGTCGTCGGGCAGAAAGCCGGGGGTGGCGGACATGGCAGGCGGGCGGTTGGCGCGAGAAAGGCGTTGGGAGGCAGGCGAAGCAGGTTTTGCCGGACGGCAGACCCGGCGGCGGTCAGACCTTCGGTCCTCCCTGGGCTGCCAGGCGGGCGCGCAGGCGCAGACCGTTGATCCGGATGAAGCCCGTGGCGTCGTTTTGATTGTAGCTGCTCTTCACGCCCTCCATCGAGGCCACGTGCGGATCGTAAAGCGAATACTTCGACCGGCGGCCGCAGGTGATGATATTGCCCTTGTAGAGCTTGAGCCGCACCGTGCCGGTGACGAACCGCTGGCTCTCATCAACCAGGGCCTGCAGGCACTCGCGCTCGGGTGCAAACCAGAAGCCGTAGTAGACCAGCTCGGCATACTTCGGGATGAGCGAATCGCGCAGGTGCATGACCTCGCGATCCATGGTCAGGGATTCGACCTGCCGGTGCGCCTGCATGAGAATGGTGCCGCCAGGCGTTTCATAGACGCCGCGGGATTTCATCCCGACGAAACGGTTCTCGACGAGGTCCACGCGGCCGATGCCGTGCTTGCCGCCCAGTTGATTAAGGATCTTGAGCACCCCGGCGGGGGTCAGCTTCCGGCCGTTCACGGCCACGCAGTCGCCCCGCACAAAGTCGAGTTCGACATATTCGGGCCGGTCCGGTGCATCCTCGGGAGCGGCCGAGAGTTTAAACATGCCCTTGTTTTTCTTCGTGGTCGGGTCAAACCAGGGATCCTCGAGGATGCCGGCCTCATAGGAAATGTGCAGGAGGTTGCGATCCATCGAATACGGCTTTTTCAGCGAGGCCTCGACCGGGATCCGGTGTTTCCGGCAATAGGCGATCATCTCGGCCCGTCCGGGGAATTTCGCCCGGAAGGAGTCGAGTTTCCAGGGCGCAATGATGGCGAAGCGGGGCGCCAGCGCCATATAGGTGAACTCGAAACGACACTGATCATTGCCTTTGCCGGTGGCCCCGTGGGCGACCGTGTCGGCTTTCACCTTTTGGGCGATCCCGATCTGGGCTTTCGCGATGAGCGGGCGCGCGATCGAGGTGCCAAGGTAGTACTGGCCCTCGTAAACCGCATTGGCCCGGATCATCGGATAGATGAAGTCGCGGGCAAATTCCTCGACCAGATCGAGGGTGTAATGCCGGGACGCACCGGTCCGGCGGGCTTTCCGGGACAAGCCCTTCAGCTCCTCCTCCTGCCCGATATCGGCGGAAAACGTGATGATTTCCGCCGCGTACGTCTCTTTGAGCCACTGGACGATGACCGAGGTATCGAGGCCTCCCGAGTAAGCGAGGACGATTTTCATGGAAGAGTGAGTCTTGGCCAAAGCCTGACCCGGGCAAAGAAAAAACACGCCATCTGCCCCGTGCGGGGCAGATTCGGACCTGAGCCGCCAGGGCGGTGCGCAATGCCCGGCTTGGGAAATATCGGGTGGCAACCGGCAGATCCTTTGTTATCAAGGATCATCCGACACATGCGACACCGCTGCTTCCGCCCTTCAGCGCGGCTCCACCAAGGGTTTACCCTGGTGGAGATCATGGTGGTGGTGGTCATCATCGGCATTCTCGCCGCCATTGCCGTTCCGACGGTCGCCCGTCTCCGGCGCAGCACGCAGAACACCCGGTTCATCAGTGATGTCCGCGCTTTTGCCCAGGCATTTGAGACCTATGCGATGAAGAACGGCTCCTGGCCGCCCAATGCCGGCAACGGCGCGGTGCCGGCCGGCATGTCGGGAGAATTCCGTGATGCCAACTGGACCGTCGTCAATTCGCTCGGCGGGCGCTGGAATTGGGATTATAAAATGAACGGCATCACGGCCGGCATTTCCACCACCGGAGTCTTGGTGGATGATACGCAGATGACGGAAATCGACGCAAATTTTGACGATGGGAGTCTCGCGACCGGAAATTTTGTCAAGGTCAGCGGACGGTATACGTATATTCTGCAAAAGTGATCCGCCACGCGCGGGCTGGCGGTCCGAGCCAGGCAATTCAAGATTGCAGCCCTGCCGGTGGGCTCTTCAAATTTAAGATGTGCCTCACCCATCCCCAGAAGGCCGGGCTGGCTGTCGGCGTAGTTTTACCCTGGTGGAAATCATGATCGTGGTCGTGGTCATCGGCCTGCTGGCCGCGATTGCCGTTCCCGCCATGCAGCGGAACCAGCGCCGCACCCAGAATACCCGGTTTATCAACGATCTCCGCGTCATCCGGGATGCCATTGAGGTTTATACTTTCGAAAAGGGCCGGTTCCCGGTTGATGGCGCGGCGGGTTTCCCGCCGGAGCTAAATCCCCTGTTCCCCCCGGCCCAATGGGCCAAGCCCACCGCCATCGGCGGCGTGTGGGATTGGGATTACAAGCAATTTGGGTACACCGCCGGCATTTCCGTCTACCAGCCGACCGTGGCCATGGAGCAAATGCAGGAAATCGATCGGATGATCGACGATGGTGACTTGAGCAAAGGTATCTTCCGCACCCGTTCCAACGGCTACATTTATATCCTGCAGTTCTAGGTCCGTCTCCACCCGCTCACACCCGTGCCGGCTGCGCGAGGAGGGTGAGGATCGCCTTTTGCACATGGAGACGGTTTTCCGCCTGGTCAAAGATGACCGAACGCGGGTTGTCGAGCACGGCTTGCTCCACCTCTTCGCCGGGATGGGCCGGCAGGCAATGCATGAACAGGGCGTCGGGTTTGGCGGCGGCAAACAGTTTTGCCGTCACGGCATAGGGCTGCATCAGGTGCCGCCGTGGTTTTGCCTCCTCCTCCTGGCCCATGCTCGTCCACACATCGGTATAGACGATGTCCGCGTTTTCCACGGCCGCCTTGGGATCGGTGGTGAACTGGAAGGTGTTGGCGAACCCCTCGGCTTTGAGCAGGTCGTTGATCTGCGTCCCCGGCTCATAGCCTTTGGGCCCGGCCAGCACGATGCGCATGCCAAACAATGCCGCCCCGAGGATCCATGAGTTGGCCATGTTGAAGCGCGTGTCGCCGAGAAACGCGATTTTCCGGCCGCGCAGCGCCGCGAGCAGATTGCCCGTGGGTCCGGCCCAGCGCTCCGCCGCGGTGAAGGCGTCGGTATAGACCTGGCAGGGATGCAGGAGGTCGGTCAGGGCGTTGATCACCGGCACGCTGCCGCACCGGGCTAGTTCCTCGACATCGCTGTGCGCATAGGTGCGCACCACCAGCCCGTGGACAAAACGTGACAAAACCCGCGCGGTATCGGCGATCGACTCGCTCCGGCCGAGGTGCAGGTCGTTCTTGTTCAGAAACAGCGCATGGCCTCCCAGCTCCTGGATGCCGACCTCGAAGGAAACCCGCGTCCGGGTGCTCGCCTTGGCAAAAATCAGCGCCCAGGTCTGCTGGCGGAGCACGGGATCGTTCCGGCCTCGCTTCCGCTTTAACTCGCGGGCGAGCTGAAGGACTTCCGCCACTTCCTGCGGCGTGAAGTCGGTCTCCTTGAGGAAGTGCTTCATGGAGGGAAAAACGCTCCTTGTATGGCCCCCCCGCCGGCGCCGCCAGCGCAAAATTGGGCGGCGGACGCGCCCCAGCCGCCTCGTCATCCCCGCCGGACCCGCCTCCCCGGATGGGCTTGCCTGCCTGCAGATTGTCCCGGCGCGGTCCGGCAGGCCGGGGAATGGTATCCCCACTCGGACTTGAACCGGGATCTACGGTTTAGGAAACCGCTGCTCTATCCTGTTGAGCTATGGGGACAGCACCAAATTCCGGAGCACTTTGGGCAGGTTTTGCAGGAAGCTCAAGACCCATACCGGTCGAGAAATCCATGGAGGACCGCCGTCCGCCCCCGATTCGCCGGAAAAAAGCAGACGCCGCCGCGGAACCATCCGGCGGCGGCGTCCGGGGAAAGGGGAAGTCTCAGCTCGAAACGTGGCCGGAAACCAGCTTGGTCATTTCGAACATGCTGACCTTGGCCTTGCCGCCAAACACGGCCTTCAGCTTGTCATCAGCATTGATCTGGGTCCGGACCTTCTTGTCCTGCAGACCGTTCTTCTTGATGTAATCCCAGAGTTTCTTGGTGAGTTCGGTGCGGGGCAGCGGCTTGCTGCCGACAACCGCGGAGAGGACGGCGTCCGGGGTGACCGGGGCCATGAACTTAGCATTCGGGGTGCGGGCGGATTTCTTAGCCATAGTGAAGCCCGTCATAGCCCCCTTCCCCGGCAATGCAACGAAATTTTCGAGGGAAATCGCCCGTTTTTCAGAGGGAAAATGACTTTCCCCCGCGAGCATTTTCCGCTTGCGTTGCGCCCCGCTTCGCTCTCAGCCGGACGGCTCGTCCACCTGCACGAACTGGCGATAAAGCGCCGCGTAGTGGCCGTTCAACTTCAAAAGCTCCGCGTGGGTGCCGCGCTCAATGATGCGGCCCCGGTCCAGCACGAGCACGAGGTCGGCATGACGGATGGTGCTCAGGCGGTGCGCGACGACAAAGCTGGTGCGGCCGGCCAGCAGCGCCGCGAGCGCGCGCTGGATGCGGGCCTCGGTGAGCGCATCGATCGAACTCGTGGCCTCGTCGAGGATAAGCAGCCGCGGATCGGCCAGGAGGGCGCGGGCGAAGCAGACCAGCTGCCGCTGGCCGATGGAAAGACCGCCGCCCTTCTCGCCCACCTCGGTGTGCAGGCCCCGGGGCAGACCGTCGAAAATATCGAGGCAGTCCAGCCGGCGGGCGGCGGCGCGCACGTCGTCTTCCGTCGCTTCCGGGCGGCCGAGGCGGATGTTGTCGAGCACCGTGCCGCTGAAGAGGAAATTCTGCTGCTGCACCAGGCCCGTCTGCCGGTGGAGGGAACGGCTGGTGAGCGTGCGGATCTCATGGCCGTCGAGGAGGAGTCCGCCCTGCGTCGGCAGGTAGAATTTGGTGACGAGGTTGATGATCGAGCTCTTGCCGCTGCCGGTGTGGCCGACCAGGGCGATCATCCGGCCCGGTCCGGCGGCAAAATCCACGTCATGAAGCACGCACCGCGCCGGATCGTAGCCGAAGGAGACGTGGCGGAACTCGACCCGCAGGCCCGGGGCCGCCGCGGCGTGCACCCGCGGGTCCGGCAGGTCGGTGGCGTCGGGCGCATCCTCCCAATCGGGTTTCGTGTCGAGCAGGCGGAAGACCCGCTCGGCGCCGGCCATGGCCACCAGCGCCTGGTTGTACTGGTTGCCGATGACCGCGATCGGCGAGAAGAAGAGATTCGCGAGGAAGAAGAACTGGATCAGGCTCGCCATTTCCATCTCGTGGTGGAAGACGCGCCAGCCGCCGAGCAGGAGCAGCACGGCGATGAAGAACTGGCTGTTGAGCTCGAGGATCGGCAGGAGGATGGCGGAGGTGCGCGCCAGCGCGACATTGTAGCGCGCATGGTCGGCCAGCAGCGAACGGAAGAGGCCGGCATTGGTCTCCTGCCGGACAAAGCCCTGGGTCACGCGGATGCCGTTCACCGACTCGGCCAGCGTGGCCGTGACCCGGCTGAAGCTTTCCTGCGCGGCGCGGCTGAGCCGGCTGAGCTTGAGACGGAAACGGCGGTTGACCGTCCAGAGCACCGGCGCCAGCGCCAGCACCACCAGAAAGAGCGACCAGTCGCAAAACAACATGGCCACGGCCGAGAAGATCATCTGGCCGAACTGGATGAGACTGACAAAGAACACATCCTGAATGCCCACGCGCACGGCCTCCACGTCGGAGGTCACCCGGCTGATGATGCGTCCGAGCTTCACCCGGTGAAAGAAGCTCATCGGCATGCGCTGCACGTGGGTGAAGATGTCGGCCCGCAGGGCGTTGACTGCATACTCGCCCAGTTCCAGCGCGTAGCGCTGCCGGAAGTGAAAGAGAAAGTCCGTTGAGACCGCCAGCAGCGCGTAGCCCAGGAGGGCCCAGGCGAGGGTCCGCAGGTCATGGCGCGCCACCGGCCCCGCGATGATCGTGCCCATGGCCCAGACCAACGCCGGCAGCTGGATGGCGCGCACGGCGGAGAGCGCGATCATGGTCCAGAGCTTCCGCCGGTGCGGCCGCGCATAGCCCACCAGCCGGCGGATCAGCCCCCACGCGAGCGGTTTGAGCGGCGCATCATCCTCGCCGTCGATGGGCCGGTCGACGAGGGTGAGCTGGTCGAGTCTGGACGGCGGCTTGCTCATGCGGCACCCCGCCCCGCCGGCGGCTCCAGCAGCTCGCGGCTGTCGACCAGCTGCAGGTTGGCGACGTGCAGGTAGGGCCCCCGCACCTGCATCAGCTCCTCGTGCGTGCCCCGCTGCACGATGCGGCCGTCGTCCATCACGATGATGAAATCGGCCCGGCGCAGCGTGCTGAGGCGGTGCGCGACGATGAAGGTCGTGCGGCCGGCGATGGCCCGGTCCAGCGCCTCGAAGATCTCATGCTCCGTCTGCGAATCGATGGCGGCGGTCGGGTCGTCGAGCAGCAGGATGGCCGGCTCGAGCAGGATGGCGCGCGCGAGGGCCAGCCGCTGCCGCTGGCCGCCGGAGAGGGTGACACCGCTCTCGCCGAGGACGGTGTCGTAGCCGTTGGCCAGCTGCAGGATGAAATCGTGGGCGGCGGCGATGTGCGCCGCCCGTTCGATCTGCGCCCGCGTCGCCTGCGGATGGCCGAAGGCGATGTTGGCGGCGACGGTGTGGCTGAAGAGGAAGCTTTCCTGGAAGACGAGGCCGATGTGGCGGCGGAGATCGTCGAGGTCGAGGTCGCGCACATCGATGCCGTCAATCCGCACGCGGCCGGCCGTCGGGTCGTAGAAGCGCGGGATCAGGCTCATGAGCGCGCTTTTGCCGGCGCCGGTGGCG
>JBAZMN010000077.1:0-6831 GCA_041649735.1 Opitutaceae bacterium
CTGATGGTCAGCACCATTCGTTATCCGAGTTTCAAGCATGTGGACTGGCAGACGAAAACCCGGTTTCGCACGTTTGTGTTCATCATCGTGGTGGCGGGTTTCACCTTTTGGCTGCAAGAGGTTGCTTTCGTCGCCCTGTTCCTCGCCTATATTTTCTTCGGCCTATTCCGCCACCTGCGGCGAGCCCAGTTGATCAGCCGCCTCCGCCTCCAGCGAAAACAAAACGTGAACAAGCCACCAACACCAGTCCAATAACCGCCCTTTGTTCGACATCAGTTGAATAACCCACCCTTTGCTCGCGGTTGTTCTTCTTTTATCCACCAGCTGCCGTCATCCCAATACCCGAGCGAAAAAGCAGCCACCAAGTCCACTTATTGGGCAAATTCACCGGATATAATACGATGGAATAATTCCTTGTTGAATCCATCTCTGATTACTCTTTGTTAGTTACTTGAAACTTCGGCCCAACCGACCACTCCCCTCATGAAGTTCAAAATCAACCGCGACCATTTCAGCAATGGTTTGCTACAGGTTCTCAATGTCGTCGGCTCCAAAGCCACGATGCCGATCTTGAGCAATGTCCTCATTGAAGCGGAAAAGGACCATATTTCGCTTACGACCACCAATCTCGATCTTGGCATCCGTTGCCGCATCAAAGCCGAAGTCAAGGAAACCGGCTCCGTCACACTTCCCGTCAAGCGCTTGGCCACGATTGTCCGGGAATTACCCAACATCGATGTCACCCTTGACTCGACACCCAACCATCAGGTGAAGCTAGCCTCCGGCGGTTCGCAGTTCCGGATCATGGGGATCGGCAAAGAGGAATTTCCACCCCTGCCGGAGTTCGGTGATGACAAGTCCTTCTCACTCGAACAGGCCGAGTTGGGTAACATGCTCAAAGGGGTTGCGTACGCGCAGTCGGCAGATGAAACGCGGTACATCCTCAATGGCGTTTACTTCAATTTCCGCGACGGAAAACTCTCCTTGGTCGCGACGGATGGCCGCCGGCTGGCGTTGATCAGCAAGGAGCTCGAATTTCCCGCCGCCAGCGCGGGCAACATCATCCTGCCGGCCAAGACTGTCAGCGAGCTGCTGCGGTTGCTGGACAAGGGGGCCAAAATCAAGATCTCGTTCAACGAACGGCGCGCCTCCTTCCAGATCGCCACGGAAAAAGACACCAGCGGGCTGGTGGAGAATATCTACCTTTTCTCCAAGGTGGTGGAGGGCAATTATCCCAACTACCAGCAGGTCATCCCCAAGGAGACGCATCAGCGGATCAAGCTGGAGCGGGAACTCTTCCTGCAATGTGTCCACCGCGCCGCGTTGGTCTGCAGCGAGAAATCCAATTCCGTCAAGATCAAGCTCACCAGCAATCTGCTGGAAATCACGGCATCCAGCCCTGACTTTGGCGAATCCCACGAGTCCATGGCGATCTCCTACAGCGGCCCGGACCTACAGGTGGCCTTCAACCCGCAGTTCATCATGGATCCACTGCGGGCGCTCACCAAGGACGAGGTTTTCTTCGAGCTGAAGGACGAGGTCAGCCCGGGTGTTTTCAAAACGCTCGAAAGCTTCATCTGCGTCATCATGCCCGTGCGGCTGAGCTGACCCGCATCCCGGCGTCCGGCCCTGGATGCAAGTGCGCGCCCCTTTATTCCGTGGCATTTGATCCCGTTTATCTCCTGCTCGCTGCCGCCATCCTTTCGCTGGTGCTTTTCTCGCTCAACCTGCGGCAGGCCTCGCCCGTCATCGCCATTTTTGTGCGCTGGTTGCGCTGGCTGCTTTTCGCCGCCGGCGGAGCGTTCCTGACGATCGAATGGGGCTGGAGCAGCCGGCCGTACTGGGTGGTGGCGGTAACCCTCTTTCTGGTCTGGTTTCTGTTGGAGACGGGATACAACTGGGTCGCCATTGCCGCGCTCAGCCAGAGCCCGATGCCGCTTTTCCCGCGTTATGTGGCCAACACCAGCGGTGAGGAATGGCCCACCCACCCCCGCCTGCTGAAAGTCCGGGAGTGGCTCCGGGCCGGCCGCTATGTCCAGGTGCAGGCCCTGAAGGCGGAGATCGGCGGCGGCATCTATCTCCGGCTCTCCATCTACCAGGATGCGAAGGCGCAAACGCGCATTCAGGTGACCTTTGTGCCCCAGGCGAACGGCGCGATTGCCGTCTGCTATACGCTGACCTCGCGCACCAAGGATGGCATGCGTTATGTCACCGACAATCTCTATCTGCCCTTTGGCGGTTTTTATCCCGAGAACTGGCTGGTGGAAAGAAACCCGTGGAGCCGGCGGCTGCCCGCGCTTCTGAAACGGCATCAGCAGCGCCTCCTCGCCGCCGGCGAGACGCCCGAGCCTTGGACGGTGGAACCGGTCGAGGATCTCAACCAGCAGCAGTTCGAACTCGAACGCCTCAATACCGAGCTGGGGTTTCTCCTGCCCCACGACCAGCGCGATGAGTTCGGCAAGATGACTTACGAGGGACGCTTCCGGGTGTGGCGCGAAGTCTGGATGCTCGATTATTTCGGCCGTCCCGCCCGGTACCAATAAGGGCGGCGGCGAAAACGGCAGGAGCAAGGGGCGTTATCCGCCGATATAGCTCATCTCGATCTTCCGGCGCGTTTCATGGTGGGCGAGCAGCTCCGCGCGCTCATCTGAGTACCGGTCCAGCCGGCCGCGCCAAACCCGCTCCAGATAGGCGAAGAGCTCCTCTTCGTTCGCGCCGGCGCGCAACGCCCCCAGCAGATCCCAGCCCGAGGAGGCAAAAAGGCAGGTGTACAGCTTGCCATCAGCCGAAAGGCGCGCCCGATGACAGTCGCGACAGAAGGGCTCGGTGACACTGCTGATCAAACCGATCTCACCACGGCCATCCCGGTAGCGGTAACGCGCGGCGACTTCGCCGCGGTAGGCGGGTTCGCAGGGTTCCACCGGCCACAAGGTGGAGATACGCGCCAGGATCTCCCGGGCCGGCACGACGAGGTCCCGGCACCAGCCGTTGTGGTTGCCCACATCCATGAATTCGATGAAGCGCAGGGTGAAACCGCGTTCGCGTGCCCAAGCCGCCAGTTCGGGAATATCGCCATCGTTCACCCCGCGCTGCACCACCATGTTGATTTTGATCGGGAGGCCGAGCGCCGCCGCGGCCGCGATGCCCTGCAGCACGCGTTCAAGCCGCAGGCCCCGGCCGCCGCCGCTCATGCGGATGAAGGTTTCGGGACGGAGGCTGTCGAGGCTGACATTCAGGCGATCAAGTCCGGCGGCGCGCAGCTCGGGGGCGAGGCGCTCGAGCAGCCAGCCGTTGGTCGTCAGCGCCACATCCGGCACGCGCAATTCCTGCTTGAGCAGACGGACGAGCGCGGGCACTTCCGGCCGCAGCAGCGGCTCGCCGCCGGTGATCCGAACCTTTCCCACCCCCGCCCGCACAAACAGTCGCAGGATGCGGTCGAGTTCCGCCAGTGACATGCACTGCTCGTCCTTGAGGAACGCATAGGCCGGCCCAAACACCTCCGCCGGCATGCAGTAGGGACAGCGGAAATTGCAGCGGTCGGTCACCGAAACCCGCAGATCGCGCAGCGGCCGGGAATACTGGTCGCAAAGGTCGGACATGAAGAGAAAGACGTAAAGGCAAAGCGGCCGAAGCGCAAAGCCGGGCGCGCGAAAGCACCGCCGGATCGATCCGGCGGGCAGAAATCCGTCCGGCGATTTGCGATTGGGGACAGGCCGTCGACATTTCCCCTGTGCCCCGCCCGGGGCACGTGCTAAAATTCAACCATGCTTTCCGTTGCCGAGGCTGAAAAAACGGTGTGGGAGAACGTGGCGCTGCTCCCGGCCGAGGATTGTGCGCTGGCGAACGCCCACGGCCGCGTGCTGCGACAGCCGCTGTTGGCCGATCGCGACCTGCCGCCATTCGACCGGGTGGCGATGGATGGTTACGCCCTGCGGCATGAGGCTTGGCAGGCGGGAAGGAGGGACTTCCGCGTGGCGGGACTCCAGGCGGCGGGCACCATCCCGCTTTTGCTCCCGGCGGCTGACGCCTGCGTGGAAGTGATGACCGGGGCGGTGCTGCCCGGCGGCACCGATACGGTCGTGCCCTACGAGGAGACCGTCCGTGCCAACGGGCAGGTGACCATCGCCGCCGCGACGGTCGCTGCCGGCCAAGCAGTGCATCGGCGGGGATCGGACCATGCTGCGGGAGCTGTGGTCATACCACCCGGGGTGAAACTGACCGGAAGGGAAATCGCCGTCGCCGCGGCCTGCGGCTACGCCCATCTCGCGGTGACCCTGCAGCCGGAGATCGCGGTGGTGGCGACCGGCGATGAATTGGTGGAAGTCAGCTCGCCGGTGGCGCCGCACCAGATCCGGCGGTCCAACGATTACGCCCTGCGCGCCGCGCTCATGGCCGCCGGCCATCCGCGCGTGGAACGGTACCATCTGCACGACATGCGGCATGAGATCGAACACTGGCTCTGGCACATCATCGCCCAGTATGATGTGGTGGTGCTCACCGGCGGCGTGTCCAAGGGCCGGTTTGATTTCTTGCCGCAGGTGCTGGATGACCTTGGTGTCGGCAGGCTCTTTCAAGGCGTCGCCCAGCGGCCGGGCAAGCCTTTCTGGTTCGGGCTCAGCCCGCGGCGCACGCCGGTCTTTGCCCTGCCGGGCAATCCGGCGTCGGCCTACATATGTCTGCACCGTTATGTCCTGCCCGCCCTGGCGAAAATGAGCGGCGCGGCCCCGGCCGCCCCGCAGCGGGCGGTGCTGACGGCGCCGGTGGCTGCGCAGGCAAATCTGACCGCATTGCTTCCGGTCAAAATCACTCCCGGACCCCGCGGCGAGCAGCAGGCGTCGCCCGCGCCGCTCAATACCTCCGGCGATTTCACCGGCTTGGCGGATACGGCAGGATTTGTGGAATTGCCGGCCGGGCCGGACGATTTTTCCGCCGGCACGGCCGTGCGCTTCTGGCCGTGGGACTGACGCGCTCCACCCTTCTGCAGATTCCGTTTGCGACCTGACGCCAGTGAAGGAAGTTAACGCGATGCTATCCCACCTCGATGCCAAGAACCGGCCGGCAATGGTTGATGTCGGCGGCAAGCTGGTGACCCGGCGGACCGCCCATGCCGTGGCGCTGGTCTCGCTGCCGGCCGCGTTCGCGGGCCGCCTCCGGCACGGGGACATCGCCACCAAGAAGGGGCCGGTTTTCCAAACCGCCGTGCTGGCCGGCGTGCTGGGCGCGAAAAAGACGAGCGGCCTGATCCCGCTCTGTCATCCCCTGCCGCTTGAAGACTGCAAGATCGACATCACGGCGGCAAAAAACGGACGGGAAATCGCCATTCATTGCCGGGTGAAGACCCATGCCCGGACGGGGGTGGAAATGGAGGCGCTCACCGGCGCGAGCGTGGCCGCGCTCACGCTCTACGACATGGTCAAATCCGTGGCCCACGGCATCGTGATCCGGGAAATCCGGCTGCTGGAAAAAACCGGCGGCCGGAAAAACTACCGGGCGGCTTCATGAAGATGCCGCGAAGCCAGTCCAAACCGGCCGCGGGAGCCGGCGGGGCCACCCCGAAGCGTGTGCAGGTGCGGTATTTCGCCCAGCTGCGGGAACAGGCCGGCTGCGCGGAGGAGCAGGTCAGAACGGCGGCGGCGACGCCGGCCGGACTGTATGAGGAATTGCGGGGCCGGCACCGCTTCACCCTGCCGGCGGGCCGGTTGCAGGTGGCGGTCAACGACGATTTCGCGCAGTGGGACACGCCGCTGGCCGACGGAGTCAGTGTGGTTTTCATCCCCCCCTTTGCCGGAGGCTAGACGCATGTTTCGGCTTTCATCGGTGCCGCTCGATCCCGGGGCCCTGCAGCGGGAGCTGGTTGAACCCCGCGCCGGCGGCTGCGTCTCGTTTGAAGGCCGGGTGCGCAGCCGCAACGAGGGCCGGGAAGTCCGGGGTCTGGAATACGAGGCCTACGGCGAACTTGCCGAAAAGGAAGGCGCGCGGATCCTGGCCGAGGCGCGGGAAAAATTTGCCATCCGCTCCGCCCGGTGTGTGCACCGGGTCGGCCGGCTGCAGATCGGCGAGATTGCCGTGTGGGCCGGCGTGACCGCCGAACATCGGGCCGCGGCCTTCGACGCCTGCCGGTATATCATCGATGAGTTGAAAAAACGCGTGCCGATCTGGAAAAAAGAACATTATGCCAGTGGTGCCACGGAGTGGATCCAGCCTCCGGCCGCCGGGCAAAACCACCCGGGGCCCGGAAGAAAAGCGTAAAACTTGTTCCGGGACAAAATCGACTCGTGTCCGAAGCCTTGGGGATTAACTTTTGCCGCATGCTTATCCTTGCCGACAGTGTGATGGAAAAGTTGCGCCATCTGCCCAGGCATGAGGTGGTCAACCTCGGGCTGATCATCCTGGTCCTGATCGTTGCCGTCATCGTCATCAAGCGGGCGGCGAAGATGAACAAGCTCGTGCTCGGGATGATCATCCTGGTGACGATCGTGGTGGTGGGGTTCACCTGGGTGTACGAGCGCAATGAACCGAAGTTTCTCACGCCGCTGATCAACCAGATTGCCCCGTTTTTCCCCCAGCAGCCCAAATATAAGAACTGAAGGGCGCGGCCGGATCCTGCAGGTGCGCAAATAGCAGGTGACGGGGTTCATGCATCGTCTCTCACGCCGAAGTCGCGCAGTATTGTTGGAGCCTGTATGATCCCTCGCGACCAATCCGTGCGCGGGTCGTGGAGCCGCCTATGTGCAGCCGGCTACAAGACCATGAAGCAGATTCCCATGATCAGGGTCGGAATGGCGGCTCCGAGCGCCAACCCCAGCGGCGACACGCCATCGGGGAAAAACC
>JBAZMN010000078.1:0-6804 GCA_041649735.1 Opitutaceae bacterium
AAGGCTCCTGTGAAAAAAACTACCCCAACCAAGTCTTGATGGTCGTGATGCGCGGGAACTGTCCGGGCAACTGCCGCCATGTCTCACCGGCATCGGCGGAGCAATACACCTCGCCCATCGTCGTGCCGAAATAGACACCGGCCGGGTCGAGCGCATCCGCCGCCATCGCATCGCGGAGCACGCCCACATAATGCGGCGGTGACGGCAGGCCCTTGCTCAGCGCCCGCCAGGTCCGGCCGCGATCGCGCGAGCGGTAGACCTTCAGCGCACCATCCGGCACGAAGCGCTGCTCGTCGCTCTGCAAGGGCACGATGAACAGGTCACCCCGGGGTGTGATGGCCAGGGGAAAGCCGAAGTCGCTCGGCAGGCCCCGCGCGATGGATTTCCATGATGCGCCGGCATCCTCCGACTTGAACACGCCGCCGTGAAACTGCTGATAGAGCACGCCGGGCTTTTCGGGATCGAGCACCATCTTGTGTACGCAGCGGCTGACCTCGGACTCCACCGGCTGGCCGGTCGGCACGAGAGGCAGATCGCGATTGCAGGTCTGCCAGGTGGCGCCGGCATCCTCGCTGCGAAACACGCCGATGGCCGACGCCGCCACCCAGAGGCGCCGCGGGTTGGCGGGATCGACGAGGATGGTGTGCAGGCACATGCCGCCGTTGCCGGGGAACCATTGTGGCCGCGTCGGGTGGCGCGTGAGGCCGTCGAGTTCGGTCCAGGTCCGGCCATCGTCGCGGCTCACGAACAACCCCGCCTCCTCCACGCCCGCATACCAGGTGCCCGGCTGCGAGGGATGGCCCGGCACGATCTGCCAGATGCGGTTGAGCTTGAAGCCCGACTCGGCGGAATAGGCCGGCCCTTTTTCCACCTCGTGCCAGGTCCGGCCCAGATTTCGCGTGACCCGGATGGTCGCGCCATAGGCATAACTGCAGGTGCCGGCGAAGATGCGGCCATCGTTGGGGTCGCCGCACAGGCTGGCCACCTCCCAGCCCGGCAGATGTGGGCCGGTCAGCGTCCATTTCCGGCGGTGGAAATCGGTGTGATAAAAAAATGCGCCTTTGACGGTGCCGATGAGCAACACGAGCCGGCGGGGAGCATTTTGTTTCCGGGCCATGGGACGCTTATTGTACAACTGAGAGGACCAAGTTGCAAAAATGGGCTGGATAATTCTGGCCACGCTTTGGAGCTTGATTGCCCAAAAGACCCTTTGCCGAATGGTGTCTGCATACTCTGCTCGATAAATTTCCTCCGCATCCCCCGCCGCATGAAAATCATCCGCCACCTCACCCCCGCCGGCCCCGCCTATGCGGCCCTGCAACCTGACGGCACCGCCCGGGAAATCGCCGGCGACATTTTTGGCAATTTCCAAGTGACCGGCCGCGCGGTCAAACCCGGCAAGCTCCTCGCCCCGGTCGTGCCGGTCAACCTGCTGGCCATCGGGCTCAATTACAAGAAACACGCCGAGGAAGGCGGGCGCGGCGCGCCTGAAAAACCCGTCCTCTTCATCAAGGCCGCCAGCGCCGTGCAAAATCCCGGCGACCCCATCGAGATTCCCCAAAAGCTCGTCAGCTGCGAAGTCGACTACGAGTGCGAGCTCGCCATCGTGATCGGCCGGAGCTGCAAAAACGCCTCCCGCGCCCAGGCCCTGGATTACGTGCTCGGCTACACCTGCGCCAACGACGTGTCGGCCCGCGACTGGCAGCGTAAACCGTGGGGCGGCGGCCAGTGGTGCCAGGCCAAGAGTTTCGACACTTTCTGCCCGCTCGGCCCCGTGCTCGTCACCCGGGACGAGATTCCCGATCCGAACCACCTGCGCATTCGCACGCTCCTCAACGGGCAGGCGATGCAGGACTGGAACACCAGCGACATGATCTTCGACGTGCCCACGCTCATCGAATTTCTCAGCGGCAGCAAAACCCTGCTGCCCGGCACGGTAATCCTCACCGGCACGCCGCACGGCGTGGGATTTGCGCGCACGCCCCCGGTGTTCCTGCAGCCCGGCGACACCGTCACCATCGACATCGAAAAGATTGGCGCGTTGACCAACCCGGTGATCAACGAACCGGCTTGACGGTGAAACCTGCCGTCCCAGCAGGTTCTCGACGTCGGCGCGCCCAGCAGTCGCTCCCTACCCTATGAACCAGATCCGGATCGACGACCTGCCGTGGGAAGAGCTGCGATCGCCTGCCGGCAAATTCCACTCGTTCTATAAAAACATTTCTGTGACGCTCGGCGGCATCCGCAACGCCGGCACCTGGGGCGGCGGTCACCCGTTCGACCTTCAGATCCGCCGCATCCCGCCGGGCGCGGCGATCTGTCCGTATCACGCCCACCTGGGGCAATGGGAGCTTTTCGCCGTCCGCGTCGGCACTGGGACTGTGCGCGTCCCCGAGGGAGTGCATGCGATCAGACCGGGTGACGTGTTCGTGCATCCGCCCGGCGAGCCGCATCAGCTCACGAACTCAGGCGCGACCGACCTCGAAGTCTTCATCGTGGCCGACAATCCGCCGCTCGATGCGTGCTATTATCCCGACTCCGATAAATGGGCGCTGCGGCCACCGGGAAAAATCTTCCGGATCACCGAGGTCGATTATCTCGACGGCGAGGAGGCGCCCGTCGCCGGCGCCCCGCCCTACCGGCCCTCCGCCTCGCCCCCGTCCCCGCCGGCGACGCCGTTTGCGCAGCGCAAGCTCCACCCCGACGATCTGCCGTGGGTGACCTGGCAGTCGCCCAAGGGCAAATACCGGGAGAGCTACAAGGACCTCTCGGGCGCCCTCGGTGACGTGCTCAATGGCTGGCCGCGGACCGGGCATCCATTCAATCTCACCCTCTCCCGGGTGCCCCCGGGCCACGCGGTGTGCCCCTTTCATATCCATGGCACCCAATGGGAGCTGTTCCTCATCCTCGGGGGGACCGGCACCGCCCGCGCCGCCGACCTGCGGCAGGCTGTAACCACCGGTGACGTCTTCCTGCATCCGCCGGGTGAGCCGCACCAGATCATCAACACCGGGACGACGGATCTGGAATTCTACCTCATCGCGGACAATCCGCCGGTGGATGTGTGGCGTTACCCCGACTCGGACAAGTGGGGCCTGCGCGAGCCGCGGAAGATCTTCCGCATGGCCGAGGCGGACTACTGGGACGGCGAGGAGTGAGCAACCATGGCGTAGCCAAACTCGTGAGAGTTTGGCCCACCGTTCGTAACCAAAGCCTCACCGGCCGTCGCGCTTCGCGCTATGGCTGGCAGGCGGCTTTGGCGACGCCGAAGCGAGGCCTGGCCGACGTTCATCCGTGAGATCCGCGGTCACGAACTTGTTTCTTGTTGCTGCCGCCTCGCTGCCAGCAGCTTTTCCCGCGCCACCAGGTAGAGAAAGCCCGTCAGCAGGACAAAGGGGATCAGCGCCAGCGCATCGGCATGCGGACCGCCATAGAACGGATTGTACGCCGTGGACCAGGCGGCCAGGGCCGCGTCGGCACGGTCGAGCGCGCCGGCCAGGAAAGCGATGAGAATGCCCGCGATGGCGCCGCCGGCGATGTAGCCCGACGCGAGCAGCACGCCCGGACTTTTGTCGCTCTCGGCACAGAGCATCGCCTCGTCGAGTTCGGTGTGCCGCAGCTCGTGGCGCTTCTTCCGATCGACCAGCCAGCGGACGAGGCCGCCGACGAAGAGCGGCGTCGACGACGAGAGCGGCAGGTAGACCCCCACCGCAAACGCCAGCGAAGGGATGCCGGCCAGTTCGAGGGTGATGGCGATGAACACGCCGAGCAGCACCAGCGCCCAGGGCAGCTGCCGGTCGAGAATGCCCTTGATGATGTAGGACATGAGCGTGGCCTTGGGCGCATCGAACTTGCGGACCTCGGAGCCGTCAGGCCGCTGGGTGAAGGTCCCGTTGATTCCCGGATCAACGAGCCACACGGCCTCCCCGCGCTCATTGCAGAGGTACCGCCCCGGCGGTCCGCCCGCCGGGTCCGTCTTGTGCCATACGCGGTAGATGCCGGCATCCGTCCGCGCCTGCGGCCCGACCAGCGGCTCGCGCGGCGCCTGGGCGAGGAGCGCCGGATCGACCCGCAGCCCGGGCGCCACCTGCGCCGCCGGCACGTAAACCGTGGCCGCCGCGTTCAACCGGAGCAGAATCGGCCCCAGCACCAGCGCCGAGGCCAGCGCACCCAAAAGGATCGCCAGCTGCTGCAACCGGGGCGTGGCGCCGAGCAGATGGCCGGTCTTGAGGTCCTGCGAGGTCGTGCCGCCGTTGGACGAGGCGATGCACACGATGGCGCCCACCGAGAGCGCGGTCACGTAGTAGGTCCCGCCCGTCCAGCCGACGATGAGGAAGATGAGGCACGTGAGCAGCAGGGTCGCCACGGTCATGCCCGAGATCGGGTTGGAGGAGGAGCCGATCTCGCCGGTGAGCCGCGATGACACCGTGACGAAAAGAAACCCGAAGACAACGATCAGGAGCGCGCCGAGGAGGTTCATGTGGAGCGGCCGCGCGCAGACGATGGCCGCCAGCAGGAGCACCACGCCGGCGCCAACGAACTTCAGCGAAAGGTCGCGCTCGGTGCGCGCCATGGCCGCCGACCGGCCGTTGGCCCGCGTAGTCTGAAAGTCCCCCAGCCCGGCGCGCAGGCCGTGCCAGATGGTCGGCAGCGACCGGAACACGCTGATGATCCCGCCGGCCGCCACCGCGCCGGCGCCGATGTAGAGCACATAGGCGCCCCGGATCTGGTTCGGGCTCATCTCCGCGATCGGCACCGTGCCCGGCGCCAGCGGCCCGGCAATCCGCTCGCCGAAAAACTTGATCATCGGGATGAGCACGAGGTACGCGAGCACGCCGCCCCCGCACATGATCGAGGCGATGCGCGGTCCGATGATGTACCCCACCCCCAGCAGCTCCGGCGAAATCTCCACGGCCACCGAACCGGCCTTGAACGGAGCGCCGAACACCTTTTCGGGAATATCCTTCCAGCCCTTGAGCGCGACGTTGAGCGTCTTGTACAGCAGGCCGAGGCCGAAACCGGTGAAGATCACCCGCCCGCCCGGCGACCGGCCGAGGCCGGCGGCGATTGCCGCCGTCATCTCCGCCTGCGCCGCGGGTGAAGCGGCGGCCCGGCTTTCGGCGGAAGCCCCGGCGGTCAGCACGGCCGCGCACGCGGTGCCCTCGGGGTATTTCAGCACGCCATGTTCTTTCACGATCAGCGCGCGCCGCAGCGGGATCATCATGAGGATGCCCAGCAGCCCGCCGAGCACGGCCACGAGCATGACGCGCGTCAGTTCGAGATCGAAGCCGAGGATGAGGATCGCGGGCATGGTCACCCCGATGCCGAAGGCGATCGATTCGCCGGCCGAGCCGGCCGTCTGCGAAATGTTGTTTTCGAGGATGGTGGCATCACGCACGCCGAGCTGCGAGAGACCACGGAACATCGCGAGGGAGATGACCGCCACCGGGATCGAGGCGCTGACGGTCAGGCCCACCTTGAGCACGAGATAGAGCGACGACGCGCCGAAGATCACGCCCAGCACCGTGCCGGTGAGCACGGCCCGCAGGGTGAATTCGCGCATGATCGCGCTGCTGGGGATGAAGGGCTCGCACTGGGGAGCCGGGGCGGGGGCGCTCATGGAAAGGCGGGAATTTCACGGTGGCGTGCCCGGTTCTGCAGGCAAACCAAAAGCCGGGCTGGCAGAGCGCCGGCCGGCCCGAAAAAATCATTGCGGAGAGAGGTTTTCCGGTAGCCTCTACCAACCAGGCATGAACGAGCATTCCCGCCACCAGCCTGCGGCCCCGCCCGGCGGGGCGCCCGATCCCGGCGCGCCGGTTTACATGGGGCTGCCCTCGGCGCGGTTTCTGCTGCCGCGCTTCTGGCTGGCGTTGGCGCTGAGCCTGCCGGTACTCGGACTGGCGATGGGCGAAATGATCGCCCCGGCGCTCTTCCACCGGATCGACCCGCGGCTCTCCGGCTGGCTGCAGCTTGTGCTGACCACGCCGGTGTTTTTCTGGAGCGGCCGCCCGTTCCTCCGGCGGTGGTGGGTGTCGTTGCGGGAGCGCGACACCAACATGTTCACGCTCATCGTCACCGGCACCGGCGCCGCGTATCTCTACAGCGCCTTCGCCCTGCTGTGGGGCGACCACTTCCCCGCCACCCTGCGCGGCGCACACGGCGTGCCGCTGTATTTCGAGGCCGCCGCGGTCATCACCACCATCGTGCTCATCGGCCAGATCCTGGAGCAGCGCGCCCATGCGCGGACCGACGCCGCGATCCGCGCCCTCATGGACCTCGCACCCAAAATTGCGCACCGGATCCGCGACGGCCGCGAGGAGGACGTGCCACTCGCGGAGGTCGTTCGCGGCGACCGGCTGCGCGTCCGCCCGGGCGAAAAAGTGCCGGTCGACGGCCGCGTGACCGAAGGCGCGAGCAACGTTGATGAATCGATGCTCACCGGCGAACCCGTGCCGGTGGCGAAATCGGCCGGCGAGGCCGTGTCCGGCAGCACACTCAACACCACGGGCAGCTTTGTCATGCGGGCCGAGCGGGTTGGCCGCGACACCCTGCTGGCGCAGATCATCCGCCTCGTCGAGGAGGCACGGGAAAGCGAGGCGCCGATCCAGCGGCTCGCGGACACGGTGGCGGCCTGGTTCGTCCCGGTGGTGGCCGGCATCGCGGCGCTTACCTTCGGGCTCTGGCTGTGGTTCGGACCCGAGCCGCGGCTGATCCTCGCCCTGGTCAACGCCGTGGCCGTGCTCATCATCGCCTGCCCCTGCGCCCTCGGCCTCGCCACGCCGGTCTCGCTCGTCACCGGCATCG
>JBAZMN010000079.1:0-6695 GCA_041649735.1 Opitutaceae bacterium
TGGCTGGCCTCAAAAAGCTGGTGGAAGTGCTCGGCGCGCAACAGGTCGTCATGCAGGGCGCCCGGCCGGTGGTGTCGGCGATCGACGGCCGCGGGCAGCCGCTTCTGGACCTGCTGCCGAACTTCGGCCTGGGCGAACTGGCGTTGATGATCTTCATCGTGCCGGTCGCCATCGGCTGGTGGGCCAACTGGTATCCGGGCGCCGAGCCGGGCGGCGGCAGCTATATCGCCCAGCGCATGCTCGCCTCGCGGTCCGAGAAGGACGCGCTTGGCGGCACGCTGTTCTTCAACTTTGCGCATTACGTGCTCCGGCCCTGGCCGTGGATCATCACCGCGCTCTGCTCGATCATCATCTTCCCCGAGTTGAAGGACATCCAGGCCGCATTCCCGGGGGCTGATCCGGCCCTGATCGGCCATGACAGCGCTTTTCCGGCCATGCTGAAATTCCTGCCGGCGGGCTTTGTCGGCCTGATGGTGGGCGGGCTGATCGCGGCCAACTCCTCCACCATTCTCACGCACCTCAATTGGGGATCGTCCTACCTGGTGCACGACTGCTACCGGCGGTTCATCGCGCCCGCCGCCGCCGAGCCGCACTACGTCCGGGTGGGCCGGGTCTGCACCGTGGGGCTCTACCTGGTTGCCGCGCTGCTGAGCACGGTGCTGCACACCGCGCAGGACGCCTTCGAGGTGCTCATCTCCATCGGGGCGGGCACCGGGCTGCTGTATTTGCTGCGCTGGTTCTGGTGGCGCATCAATGCGTGGTGCGAGGTCGTGGCGATGGTCAGTTCCTTCGCGGTCACGGTGGCGTTTCTCCTGCTGAAACGGGCGGGGCACGCCCAGCCGTTCGCGCACACCGTCCTTTATTCGGTGGCGTTCACCACGCTCAGCTGGCTGGTCACCGCCTTTGTCGGCGCGCCGACCAGCCGGGAACGCCTGATCGCGTTCTACCGGCAGGTGCATCCCGCCGGGCCCGGCTGGACCAAGGTCCGCCGGGAGGCGGGCGTGAGCGAGGCCGAGGCGGCGCTCCACGGCGACCACCTGGGCCGGGCCACGCTCGGCTGGATTTCCGGCTGCCTGACGATCTGGTCGTCGCTTTTCGCCATCGGCAACTTCCTCTACGGCCGCCTGTACTACGCGCTGGTCCTGACGGGGGTGTTCCTTGTCAGCGGCCTGGTCCTGCTCTCGGTGGTCAACCGGCTCTGGGACCAGCCCGGCCGCCGCTGAGGCAGGATGGAGATCCACGGCGGCGCCGGCGCGCCTGTATTCTATCGGGAAACAAGGGGTGCGCCCTGCCGGCGGTTGACGCGGTCCGCCGGAGCGGGCACGCTGGCCGATTACCCGCTCCGCCATGAAATTCACTTTCACGCAGAAGGAATACCAGCGCCTGCTCGAACTCACGCACCTCGGCATGTGGGTGGTCACCGCCTACCAGGGGGAGGAAACCGCCGCCGCCAAGCGGTATTTCGACCTCGACCAGAAGCTGCTGGGCCTGGCGGATCCGCTCGGCAGCGCCGAGCTGGTGGAACACCGGCCCGACGGCACGCTGCAACCCTCGCCGAAACTGGCGGAGGACGAGCGGGTGCGCGAAATCCAGGGCGATTTCACCAACGACGCATTCTGGCACGAGCTGGTCACGCGCCTCGCGGACCGCGACTACTCGACCGAGCAGGCCAAGCACGCCTTGGCCGGCACCCCGGGAGTGGAGCCGCCGCCCACGCCGGAGGAGCGCATCAAGCAGCTGGAGGATATCTACTGGCGCGAGTTTGAGAAGAACGACCTTGTCAACGTCATCGTCCTGCGCGGTGGCGGCAAAGGCTAGAGGCTATCCGAAAACCGGTGAACGAATCGTAGCAGGGGCGCAGGCTGGCGGCGTCCCTCTCGGAGGGCGCGTTCTGCTGCCCAGCAGAGTATCCCGGCCAATGCCTGATGATTCATATCTGTTGCAGGTTTTCGGATAGCTTCTAGGGCGGCATCGCGCCAGGCAACACGCCGGCTGCCGCCAGACACGTTTGCAGTCTGGATACCAGGCGGACCTCCGACGCCAGGGTACGTTGGCCTCGAGCGGCGCAACGGTCAGATGGGCAATTCCTGCGAGTTCCCATGGCAGGAATAGAGGATTCCTGGCGCTGTATTTTGACGCTGCGAAGAACGCTTATGACATTGAACTAATTGGGAATATCCCGGGTAGTGTTTTGTAATATATTTATTATCAACAATTAATAGTCATACAAAAACCTAACTAAAAGCGAAAGAAAAACCTTGATTTAAATCATACTAATCTAATAAACATTAAATCAGTAGACTAATGAAGCTCTCAAAAAGAGGCGAATATGCGCTCCGTGCTCTGATCGACCTGGGTATTGCCCAAGAGGTCGGCCGGCCGTTGCTCAGGCTGCCTGAGATCGCAGCCAAGGAACAGCTGCCACAGAAATTCCTGGAGCAGATCGTCCAATTGCTCCGGGATGCGGGATACGTGGTGAGTGAACGCGGGCGATCCGGCGGCTACCGGCTTGCTCGACCCGCCGGCAGGATCCTCGTCGGTGAAGTAGTGCGCTTGATCGATGGTCCGCTCGCTCCCATCGGCTGCGTCAGCCAGACCGCCTACGAGAAGTGCTCCTGCCCCGATGAGACCCACTGCGGCTTGCGCATGCTCATGCTCGATGTGCGCAATGCCATCGCGAGCATCCTCGACCGTTACACACTCGCCGACGTGGTGGAGGTGACGCTGCGCAAGATGCGCCGCAATGGCGTACCGCTCCCGTTCGCCACGCCTCCGCATCATCTCCGTCCCAATGGTTCATCCGCGGGGAACAATGGGGCGACGCCTCTCCGGCTCCAGCCCACGGAAGGTTTGATCAACAATCTGCTTGGAGACTACGCCATATGAGTGCAACTCCAACTCCGCTCCGCGCGGCCAGCCCGGATTGGGTGACCCTGGTCCGCGAGAAAGTCGAAAGCCTGCGCTTTGGCATCGTCCAGATCGTGGTGCATGACCGCAAGGTCATCCAGATTGAGCGCACCGAAAAAACCCGACTCGATCCGTCCGGTACCGAGCCGCCGGCCCGCCGCGAGCGTCTGTAAATCCTTTCCGCCCACCGGCGCATGTCGGAGGCACCAAAACCCAAGCAACGTCAACCGGCAGACCAACCAGACCACTGGAGGCTCCCATGAAAATCCAACGACCAATCCCGCATGAGAACCTTCCCTACGGCAATTCGCGCCGCCTTTGCCAGTGCCGTGCTCGTCACCGGCTTTCTCCCGGCGATGCGCGCCCAAAGTCACGACGACGATATTCAGGCCCTGCGCGAGCAGATCCGCCAGCTCGACCAAAAACTCCGTGTGCTCGAGCGCAAGCAGGAGATCAAAGACGAGGATGCCGCTGCCGCGGCCAAGGCCACACCCAAGATCACCATCAACGACAAGGGCTTCACGCTGGCGTCCGCCGACGGGGCCAATGCCATCAAGCTGCGTGGCCTCGTCCAGCTCGACTCGCGGCTCTTCTTCAATGACGGCGGCCTCGTGAACAACGCCTTCGTGATACGCCGTGCGCGCATCATCACCGAAGGCACGTTCGCGAAGAACTATTCGTTTCAACTCGTGCCGGAATTCGGCGGCAGCAGCGTCAGCTTGGTCGATGCCAATCTCGGCGTCGCCCTCGACCAGGCGCTGCAATTCAAGTTCGGCCGTTTCAAGTCCCCGGTCGGCTTGGAGTTGCTCCAATCCGACTCGTGGACGTTTTTCAACGAGCGGTCCATTGTGACGAACCTGGTGCCGAACCGCGATCTCGGCGTTCAGGCTTCGGGCGAGGTGTGGGGTGGCACCGTGAACTATGCCGCCGGCGTTTTCGGTGGCGTCGCCGATGGCGCCAGCACGACCAACGCCGACTTCGACAACGAGAAGGATGTCGTGGCCCGCGTGTTTGCCGCGCCGTTCAGGAGCGCCGCCGGTTCGCCGCTGCAAGGTCTCTCCCTCGGCGTTTCCGGCAGCCTCGGCCGGGAAAAAACCGCGTCGGGCCGCACCGCGGGTTACAAAACCGACGGCCAGCAGACATTCTTCACTTATGCCGCCACGACCATCGCCGACGGCCAGAGCTGGCGTGTCTCGCCCCAGGCCGACTACCGCTACGGTCCTCTCGGCGTCCTCGGCGAATATGTCCTCTCCACGGTCAATGTCCGCCCGAGCGCGACCGGGGCCAAGGCCGAGCTGCAGAACCGGGCCTGGCAGCTCGCCGTCGGTTACGTACTCACCGGCGAAAACTCATCCTACGCCGGCGTCGTGCCGAAAACGACTTTCGATTTTGCCAACGGCACTTGGGGCGCCTTCGAGATCGTCGGGCGCTATTCCAACCTGCGGATCGATGACGCGGCGTTTCCGCTTTACGCCTCGATCTCTACCAACGCCGATGAAGCCACCGCCTTCGGCCTCGGCCTGAACTGGTACCTCAGCAAGGCCGTGCGTTTCAGCTTCGACTACTACCGGACCAGGTTCGGCTTCGCTCCGGGTGCGCCGGCCGTCTCCACCGCGCCGGTCCTGCGGCAGGATGAGCAGGCGTTCATCACGCGCTTCCAGGTGGCGTTCTGAAAACATTTTCCCCCATCCCTGTCATGAAAATCAAAACACTGCTCTGCTCCGCCCTGGCGCTCGCCGCCGGCGCCGTGGCTTCCGCCAAATCCATCGAATTGCTCAACGTCTCCTACGATCCGACGCGCGAGCTCTATCAGGACTACAACGCCGCCTTCGCCCGCTACTGGAAGGGCAGGACCGGCGACGATGTCGTCATCAAGCAGTCGCACGGCGGCTCAGGCAAGCAGGCCCGCTCGGTCATCGACGGCCTGCAGGCCGACGTGGTCACGCTGGCGCTGGCCGGTGACGTCGATGCGCTGGCCGGGATCGCGAAATTGATTCCGGTCGACTGGCAAAAACGCCTGCCCAACAACAGCGCCCCCTACACCAGCACGATCGTGTTCCTGGTGCGCAAGGGCAACCCCAAGGGCATCAAGGACTGGGACGACCTTGTGAAATCAGGCGTCTCGGTCATCACGCCGAATCCGAAAACCTCCGGCGGCGCCCGCTGGAATTATCTCGCGGCGTGGGGTTACGCCCTGAGGAAGTTCAACGGCGACGAGGCGCAGGTGAAGCAATTCATCGGCGCGCTCTACCAAAACGTCCCCGTGCTCGATTCGGGCGCGCGGGGCTCCACGACCACGTTCGTCCAGCGCGGCATCGGCGATGTATTCATCTCGTGGGAAAACGAGGCGTTCCTGGCCCTCAAGGAGTTTGGCGAGGGCAGTTTTGAGATCGTCGTGCCCTCCCTGAGCATCCTGGCCGAACCGACGGTCGCCTGGGTGGACAAAGTCGTGAAGAAAAAAGGCACCGAGATCGTGGCCCGGGCTTATCTGGAATATCTTTATTCCGACGAGGGGCAGGAGATTGCGGGCAGAAACTATTACCGCCCGCGCTCGCCCCAGGTGGCGGCCAAATATGCCGCGCAATTCTCCACGGTGAATCTCATCACCATCGACGAAGTCTTTGGCGGCTGGGCCAAGGCGCAGAAGGTCCATTTCGCCGACGGCGGCGTCTTCGACCAGCTCTATCTCAAGCACTGATCCAGCCCGAATACCGGCCGGCCGGCGCGCCGTTCCCTCCCTGCGTCAGCCGGCCGGGTTTCAATCTCCCATCCCATGTCTGCCTTATCCACTCGCGCGGCGGCCGTCCGCGACCTCCTGCCGCCGATGATTCTCCGGTCCGGCGACGCCGAACTGGAGCTGGCGCGCCTTCTCCATGCGTTGCACGAGCTGGCGCAGCATGCAGAAAACCTTTTCGCGTCGCCCACCGAGGCGGTCACCGTCGGCGACCGCGTCTATCACCTGCCGCGTTTTGTGTTTTTCGGTCCCAACCAGGGCAGCGGACCGATCCGGCTGGCCTTGTATGCCGGCTGGAACGGCACCGACGTGCAGGGTCCGCTCGCCCTCTTCAGCCTGATCGAACGGCTGGTCCTGCATCCCGCGGCGGCGTCCGGCTACCAGCTGGTGTTCTATCCACTCATCAATCCGACCGGCCTGCAGGATCAGACGGCGGCGACCCGCGGCGGGGTCCGGCTGGAGGACGAAGACTGGGCCACGTCGGAGGCCCCCGAGATCGGCGTGCTGGCGAAGGAATTCCGGCAGCACCAGTTTCATGGCTGGATCAGCCTGCATGCCACCGCGACGCACGATCGCATCCAGGCGCGCATCCGCGGCCTGCCGGTGAACGCCGACTTCTTCCCGGTGGAGCAGGGCCGGTTCCGCGTCGATTGGCAGACGGACGCCGCCGCCAACGAGGGGCCGGCCGCGCTCAACGGTGATCTTCCCTTCGGCTCCTTCCAGTTGCGGCTCGACGTGCCGGGCGCTTGGCCGGACGGGCTCTACACCCAGGCGGTGGTGCAGACCGTGCGCGCATTCCTCGATCGCTACCGCCGGGCGGCCGCCTACGGCATCAACCTCTAGCCTGATGAGCTATTCTACGCGCAGGCTTTTCATCCGCGGCGGTCTGATGGTCTGGCTCGCGACCTTTGACCGCCTTTGCGCCGGTTTCCGGCCGGCGGGCCCCTATAAAGGCCGGGTCCCCCTCGGAACCGATCGGAAGCAACGCCCACAACCACGGTCATGGTCATGCTCGACCCGATAACCCAGGTCTATCCGCACAAGCTCCGGCGTC
>JBAZMN010000080.1:0-6681 GCA_041649735.1 Opitutaceae bacterium
GCATTGCCGTCGGCCCAATACTGGTGATTCTTCGAAAGCGCCAGGGCGTCGGCCAGCACCCGCAAGCTCTCCCGCAGATGGATGTCGAGCTTCGTGATGCCGGGATCCTCGTCGGTGCTCAGGGCGTCCTCGCCGTCGCCGGCGTCAGTTTTCTTTTCGGGGGCGGCGGGCTTGGGTACGGGCGGAACGAGGGTGAACTCGTGGTAGGGGAAGTCACCCTTCGCGAGCCGATCCTTCTCCGTGTCCATGGCCTTCTTGAAGGTGTCGTCTGCCTCCCGCTGCCGGCGGCGTTCATCGAGATTGAGCGAGATTTCCTTCTGGTCCTGTTTGGCCTTGAACCAGTCGATGCTCTTGCGCAGGTAGGTGAATTCTTCGAGGTGCTGCTGCCGCGACTGGCTGGCATCACGCAGGGGGATGAGAATCTGCTTGGCGAGAGGATGGCCGCTGAAGGTCGTGGAGGAGATCTCATCCCAAACCAGGGCGTGCGGCAGATCGGATTCGCCGATCGGCATGTATTCGTCGACGGAAGGCAGGACGATGTCGGGTGTGACGCCCTTGTTTTGGGTCGAGGATCCGTTTGGCAGGTAGAATTTCTGGATGGTCAGTTTGACGGCCCCGGTCTTGACCGGCAGGTGGGCCAGCATGCGATTGACGTTTTTCATCTCCACAATGGTCTGAACCGAGCCTTTGCCGTGCGTGGACTGGTCGCCGATGACAACCGCCCGGCCATAGTTTTGCAGCGCGCCGGCGACGATTTCGGAGGCGGAGGCGCTGAAACGCGAGACCAGCACGGCGAGCGGACCGGTGTAGCGGATCCGGGTATCCTCGTCGCTGTCGACTTGCACGTCGCCGCTGAACGACTTCACCTGCACGACCGGGCCCTTGTTGATGAACAGCCCGGTCAGGTCGATGGCCTCGGAAAGGAGGCCGCCGCCGTTGCGGCGCAGGTCGAGCACGAGGGCCTTGATGCCGGCGGCATCGAGGCGGTTGATGAGCTCGGCGACGTCTTTGGTGGCGCTGGTGCGCTCCTCCGAGGTGACGCCGGCCGGGTCATCCTCGCCGGACAGGCCGTAGAAGGAGGGCAGCGTGATGACGCCGATCGGGACCGTGGCTCCAGCGGGGTCCGGCACTTCGTAGATGGCGGCCCGGGCCCGGGCCGAATTGAGCTTCACCACGTCCCGCACCAAGGTGATTTCCTTGCGGGCCGAACCGTCGGTGACACCGGCAGGAATGACGGTGAGTTTCACCTTCGAGCCCTTCGGCCCGCGGATGAGATCGACCACCTTGCGCAGTTTCATGCCGATGATGTCGATCGGTTCCGCATCCCCGGTGGCCACGGCGATGATCTTGTCATTGGGCTGCAGCTGCCGGCCCAGATCGGCGGGGCCGCCGGGGATGAGTTCCTTGACCACGCATTGGTCATCCTCGATCCCAAGCAGAGCGCCGATGCCGACCAGGGAGAGCCGCATCTGGATGTTGAAATCCTCGAAGGTCTCGGGGGAGAAATACGTGGAGTGGGGGTCGTAAAGATTGGCCAGGGACGTGAGGAAGATCTCGGCGACGTCGTTGGTTTCGATGTCGGCGAGATTTTTGAGCATGCGCTCGTAGCGCCGGTGGACGTTCTGCCGGGCCTCGGCGATGGTTTTTTTGTCGAGCAGATCCTGCAACAGCTCGAACTTGAGGCGGCGCCTCCAGCAATCGTCGGCCTCGGCCTGGGTGGCGGGCCAGTTGGCTTTGGAGCGATCGAGCGCGTAACTCTCGTGGGCGGTGAAATCGTAATCCTTTTTCAGCTCTTCGAAGATCCAGTTGATGCGGCTGTCGACGCGTTTTTCGTACTGGACGTAAATGTCAAAGGCGGCATCGAGCCGGCCGAGCGTCCGCAGGTTGTAGTAGAGGGCATTCGCGTAGCGGCGCGTGAAGGCCTCCTGATCGGTGGCGAGGAAGAACAGCCGCTGGCCATCGAGATCGGCCATGTAGTCATGGATGAGGTTCTGGCCGAGTTCGGATTTCGGCAGGCTGTTGACCGCTTCGTGGTTGAAATGAACCTGTTCCAGCAGTTCCACCGTGGTGCTCACCTCGGCGGCCAAGGCGCGGGAAGTCTCAAAATTACGTTCCGGCAGGGCCCGGCTGGTGGCCAGGACCGCGAGGAACACGACAGCGCCCGCGGCGGTGCGGCGCCACAGGGATGGGAAGGCGAAGGAGGACATCATCGGTTTTATGAGAAAGGCGGGCCGGCGAAAGGTTTCACGCCGCATCAGCCTCCCCAAAGATCACCCAAGAAAGCACAAAGCGTGGCGGCTTCAAGGCTCTTGCGCGAAAGTAATCCCGGACGGCAGCAGCGGCAGCACCATCCGGCGCGTTTCCGCGAGCCGGTGGCAGTGCTCGGCCCAGAAAGCCGTTTCTTCGGGGAATCCCATCCAGAAGGACAGCGGGGTGCGCTCCTCGGGGGTGGCTGCGAGGACGCTGACGGCCTTGTTGACGTCGCCACGAATCAGGATCTCGATGCGTTTGAGGAAGTTGTAATTGTCCAGGAGCCGTTCCGCCGTTTCGGCCGGGACGAGATTGACGGCCGTGAGGGTGCGCAATCCCTGCCGGGTGCCGGGCTGACGGAGTTCCCTCCGGGCATGACCGTGGCGCAGCTGGAGCAGTTGCACGAGAAATTCAAAATCCACCAGCCCGCCCGGACCGGTCTTGAAAGCGCGTTCCGGCGGCGATACGGCGTCGCGTTCGCGCTCGATCCGGCCGCGCATGGCCCACATGGCCGCTGCCTCCGGTTCGGCAAGAGCGCTGCGGTAAAGCAGTTCGTCCGTCAGCGCGGTGAATTCCGCCGCCAGTTCCGGAGGCCCGGTCACGACCCGTGCCCGGGTGAGCAACTGGCGTTCCCAAGCCTGGGCGGAGCCCGCCGCGTGGTAGGCGCGCAGCACCGCCGGCGTGGTGACGGGAGGACCGGCCTCGCCATGCGGCCGCAGGCGCAGGTCGATCGCAAAGATCGCGCCGAGCGGCCCGCCATGGCGCATCAGTCTTTGCAGTTCGCGCACGACCGGTTCCGCGGCCGCGGCGTCGGCCTCCCGGGCCAACAGCAGCAGATCGAGGTCGGACCCGAAACTCAGTTCGGCTCCGCCGTATTTGCCGAGCGCCACCAGCAGCAGCCCGTGCCGCGGATCGAGCCGGCCCAGAACCTGCGTCATCACGGCATCGGCCAGCAGTGAAAGGCAGGACTCCACTCCCTCGATATCCAGAAAGCCCAGCAGTTCACCGATGGCATAGCGCACCTGCTCGGCCTTCACATACAGCCACAACCAGTCGGCAGATCCTTCGCCGGTGGGGCCGGCGGCGAGTTCCTCCGCCAGCGTGGCGGCATCCTTGCGCTTGCGCAGCACTTCCGGGCGCAGCACTTCCTCGGCAATCTCGGGGTGCGCGCCCAGCAATTCATAAATGAACGTGCTGCGGTCAAACAACAACGCGAGCACGCGAAAAAACTGCGGATTGGCGGCGCAACCGTTGAAAAACTGCTGCCGTGTTCCGTAGCGCTCGGCGAAGTGCGCGATCCGGCGCAGGGTCGGCATCGGCTGCGCGAGTCTCGGCATCACCTCGTCGAAGGCGTGGGCGAGGTGCTGGAAACGCACCACGAGTTCACGGTTCACCTGCTGGCCGCGATCGCCGCAGACGAAGAGGCGCAGTTCGTCCGCCGCCGCGGCGGACGGGCCGAGCCAGCGCTGCAACTGCCCGGCGATTGCCGGAGGAGTGTGCGATGAAGTGAAAAACGTCCACCAGTCCTGAAACGCGCGATCACCGGCCTCGCCGCGGAAGAGTCCATCGTAGATCCGGCGCACCCGGGCGCGCACGGCTTCAAGCTGGAGTTGGAACTCCCCGATCGACGGAAATCCCAGGGTCCGCGCAATCGACGCCTCCTCATCGACGTCGGCCGGCAGGGAATGCGACTGGTGTTCCTCGCGCATTTGAATGGCATGCTCGATCCGGCGGAGGAACCAGTAGGCCTCCACAAGGAAGCGGGCCTCCTCCGCCTGCATCAGCCCGTAACGCACGAGCTGGTCCAAGGCCGCGGTGGTGGCGTGCGTCTGCAGGAAGGGATAACGGCCGGCGTGCAGCAATTGAAAGGCCTGGGCGATGAACTCGATTTCCCGAATGCCGCCCGGACCCGATTTCACATCCCGATTCAGCGTCTGGGCGCCGACGACTTCCTGTTCGGTGCGGGTCTTCATCGCTGCGACCTCGGCCAGCAGGGATGGCGGCGGGTGGCGTGGATAACGAAACGCGTGCAGGCTCTCAAACAGTTCGGCGCCGAGCGCAAGGTCGCCGGCGACCGGGCGGGCCTTGATGAGCGCCATGCGTTCCCAGGTCTGGCCGGCGGCGGCATAGTAATGCTCAAGACCGGCCAGCGAACGCACCAGGGGGCCGTAGGCGCCTTCCGGACGCAGGCGCACATCAACCCGGAACAAGAAGCCGTCGGCGGTCTGCGTCTGCAGCATGCTGGTGATGGTCTCGGCGACCTTGGTGAAGAATTCGATGTTCGAGAACACGCCGGGCGCCCCGTCCTTCCGGCAGTGACCTTCTCCTTCATAGAAGTAGAGCAGGTCGATGTCCGAGGAGAAGTTGAGTTCCTGTCCGCCGAGTTTTCCCAGGCCGAGCACGCAGAAGCGGGCGGGATGGTCGAGCTCCTCATCCCATGGTTCGCCATAGCGATGCGTCCATTGCTTGCAGGCAAGGGCGTAGCACTCGCGCAGGCAGAATTCACCCAGCCGGGTCAACTCGTCGACGGTCGTCGACGGGTGCGCGAGGCCGTTGATATCGCGGTAGGCGATGCGCAGGGTCATTTTGCGCCGCCAGCGGCGCAGCATACTCAGATGGGTTTCATCACCGGCGACCGCCTCGCCCACAGCCAGGGAGAACACCTGCCACTCGTCGAGCAACGCCTGATAGCGGAAGTTGGCATCGCGGTTTTGCGGCAGTTCGAGCCAGAGACAGTAGTCGGGATGCTGCCGGAGCAGACGGGCATAGAGCGGACTGGCGTCGGCCAGCCGCTCAAAGCGCGTCCAAGCATCTGCCGGAAGCGCCAGGGCGGCCGCGGCCGGGTGATCCTGCCGCAGAAGTTCGCGGAAGCCTCCGGGTGGGGTGGAACCGGGTGGGGCGTTCACGGCGACGATTTAGTGGCGGCTGAGAAGATCGCGTGCTTCGTCGAGCAGCCGTTTCTCCTCGTCGGTCAGCGCCCCGAAGCCCTGACTGTTGATTTTGTCCAGGATGCGGTCCACCTCCGCGCGCAGATCATCGCGGCTGGTAAGGTTGATGTGATAACGCGGCGCGGCGGCGATTTTCTTCCGGCGGCGCAGCCAGCGGGGTAGTTGCATGCCGGCGGCGAGGGATTCTCCGAACAGGTCGATGCGGCCAGCCATCCGATAGTAGCTGTAGGCGGCAAGCATGGACGTGAGATTGGCGATATGCCCGCCCCAGAGGGGCGAGGGCCGCCCCATCATCTCATAGAAGAGGAAGCCGATGAGATCGAGCGCCACCCAGAACCAGCAGAAGTATTTCGGCTTCATCCTCACGGGGATGATGAAGAAGGCGAGGAGGGTCATTTCCTCGTCGGCGTGGTAGCAGCAATACACGGCGAAGAGGCCGGCGAGGGTGCCCATGGGGCCGTAAAGCATCCAGTCGACTCCGAGGGGATAAGCGGCGCACCACGCCAGCGCGCCGGCGGCGATGAATCCGGCGTAGAGCCAGGCAAAGCGGCTCGTGCCGACCAGGTCCCGCACCGCGCCGCCAAAAAAATACAGGCCCAGCAGATTGAAGATCAGGACGAACACTCCACCCGTATAGCCGGCGGTATTCTGCAGGAAATTATAGCTCAGCGGCGTCCACAACCTGTGTCCGTGCAATACCGCGTCGGCCGAGAACCCGAGCCAGCCGTAATAGGACGCATCCAGCCGGCACCAGCGCTCCAGAATCAGCTGTAGCACATAGCAGGCGGTGAAGATGGCCATCAGCCATTTCACCGGGTCAAACGGGGAACGGCTTTCACGTTCCCGCATGTAATGCCGGTCAGAGAGCATCCGGTTGATGATTAGGAGACCGCAGGCCAAACTCAAGTTCCACGCGCAGGGCCGGAAAACCAGAATCACGGATCTCCCGATGTGAACGGGGTATGGCCACAGTTCCCGGCTTGTGCTCGGGGATACCCTTGACAGTCCACCGCATTCGTTTTTGTTCGCCGTTCATCATGGCCAACAAAGCAGACAAGTGGGAAACGAATGTGCCCGGTAAGTTTTACGTCGACCAGCAGTGCATTGATTGCGATCTCTGCCGCGAGACGGCCCCTGCCTTTTTCACCCGCTCCGAAGAGGGCGGTTATTCCTTCGTGAACAAGCAGCCGGTCAGCGAGGAGGATATTGCCATGTGCATGGAGGCGCTGGAAGGCTGCCCGGTCGAGGCCATTGGCAACGACGGCGACCAGTAGGTCCGCTTTCGGATCCGATCTCCCCTCTCGGGCCTCTGGTTCGCCACAACGCATCTCGGGAGGACGATGGGACTAATTGTTAATTTCATTGTAACTTTTAGTTAACTTATGCTTGTCCCGTATTCCGGGGCTACTTATCGATGAAGCCGGCTTCCTCATGAAATTAGCATCCGGACTTCCCTTTCTGATTCTGGTCGCTGCTGCTGTCG
>JBAZMN010000081.1:0-6665 GCA_041649735.1 Opitutaceae bacterium
TGGATGGAGAACCGGGCGATAATCCGGGACAGAAATCCAGCCACCGGCGACAATTGGAAGAGCTATGAAATAACTTGCCGCTGTTGCATCACTCTCGATGCGGTAATCGGTATTCAAAAATTGATAAGGAATTTTGGTTTTTGTCACCGTCACTGTGCAACTGTTTCCGCCATACGCTATTTCCGGATGACCGAATTGCTGCATCAGATCTATGGTCATGGCGACGAACTTCAAATCCGTGGCACTTGCGACCATGTTGATCGTCAAATTTTCTTTGGCGAGAGGGGCGGCCATGAGTAGGGCGGAGTACATCTGACTGCTTTCTTTTGCGTCGTAGGTCACTTCGCCGCCTTTCAGCCCGCGGGCTTTGATGTTGATCGGAAAGAAACCCTCCTCTTTAGAGCAGATGATTTCCGCGCCCAGGTGGCGTAGCGCGGCGATTAACTCTTTCATTGGGCGTTTCCGCATCTGCGGGACGCCATCAAGATTGTAGATGCCGTCCGGGGCGGCGGCGCATAATGCGGTGAGAAACCGTGCGGCCGTACCGGCGTTGCCGACGAAGAGATCGGCGGATGAGGCGGCGCAGGGCTTCGGCCATGATGTCCGTGTCCTCGCTGAAAAGCGCGTTGCGCAGGGTGACGGGGCGGTCGCAGAGCGCAGCCAGCAACAGGGCGCGGTTGGTGATGCTCTTCGATCCGGGCAGCATGACGCTACCGCATGCCGGCCGGGTAAACGGGGTTATGGGCAGAGGGTCGAGCATCCAGCAGGCAGGCTCATGCAAGCTTGCGTTTCCGCCAAGCGAATAACGTCAAGATGGATTAACTGTGACCGCTACGGGCGGAAACCATCGCGGTACGCCTTGCCGCGTTCGAGGCGGGCGCGGATTTCGGTGAAATCGCGGTTGGCCAGCGCGGCGTGGAAAGTGTGCAACTCGTCCTGGAACTGCCGCAGCGCCCGCAGCACCTCCTCGCGGTTTTGCTTCAGGATTTCAACCCACATGGTCGGATCGCCGGCGCCGATGCGGGTGGTGTCCCGCAGGCCGCCTCCGGCGTAATTGCGCCACGTGTGGCTCTTCTGGGCGAGCAGGTGGCACAGGTTCGAGGCCACCACCTGCGGCAGGTGACTGATGTGCGCCACGATCTCGTCGTGGGTGTCAGGATCGAGGGTTGTCACCTCCGCCCCGAGCTCGTGCCAGAACCGCACCACGGCGTCGACCGCGCCGGCGTCGGTCTCGCGGCGGGGCGTGACGAAGCAGGTACGCCGCTCGAAGAGGTTGGCGGAAGCGTTTTCCCAGCCGGTTTTTTCCGAGCCGGCCATGGGGTGCGCGCCGACGAAATGCACCCCCGGAGGCATCGCCGCGTGGCCCTGGCGCGTGATCTCGGCCTTCACACTGCCCACGTCGGTGACAAGGGTGCCGGGGGTGAGGTGCGGACCGATGGCCTGCGCCAGGGTGATGATCCGGTCGACCGGGGCGGCCAACACCACGAGACCGGCGCCGTGCACCGCTGCTTCGGGCGTGTCGCGGACCTCGTCGCACCAGGGCTGGGTGCGCAAGTGTGCGCGGCTCTCAGGCCGACGGGACCACAGCACGATCTGTCGTGCCAGGTCGTAATGACGCGCAGCCTTGGCCACGGAGCCGCCGAGCAAACCCGGCGCCAGGATGGTGAGTTGGGCAAGCACGCCCTCCACAAAAGCCCGGTGCACGACGTTGTCGAGCCCGCCGGGGGACCTTAAGTGGCGGGGGTGGAAAGCACGCAATGATCCTCAGCCGGCCTTCGAGGCGTTCCCGCAATATTGTTGCAGGTTGGACGGTCACGACTCTGCCAGTCAGTGGCACTTTTGAAAAGGCTCCGCTGGACGGAGTCCGTTTTTTTTTGCCGGAGCCACTATAGCGTTGTCATGGCGCACTGGGTATGTCGTATAAATTTATGAGCAAAAGCTTGGATGAGAAGTCCAAGGCCAGACGAGCGGTGATCATTCTCTACGTTCTGATGGCGGTTGGCATCCTCCTGCCGTTTGCTCTTCTCTGGTCTCGACGATAACATTGCGGCGACCCTTCGCCCGGTCATGAACAAAACCCTCCTGCCGATCCGCGCCGTTTTCATCGTGCTTTGCGCCGCGGTGGGCTGGTTGGTGTGCTATGCGATCCAGGAATGGGATCCCTACCGTTTGCGGGCCACGTTGATCGGCCTGCTGATCGGCGTGCTGGTGGTTTTGGTCGACATCCTGCTGAAAGGCTTCTCCCTGAGGGGCTTGTCGGCGATCACATTCGGTCTGGCGGTGGGTGCGCTGGTTGCATTCATGATTTCCAGCTCGCCCCTCTTCGAAAACGGCGAGCCACAGATCGTGTATCTCGTCCGGCTGGCACTGTTCCTGATCTGTTCCTACCTCGGCACGGTGATTGCGCTGCGGGGCAAGGACGAGTTCAACCTCGTCATCCCCTACGTGCGTTTTGTGCCCCACGATGTGGATGTGCCGCTGGTCGTGGTTGATACGAGCGCCCTCATCGACGGCCGGGTGACCAAGGTATGCCAGGCCGGCTTTATCAACGCCGCCCTGGTCATTCCCCGCTTTGTGCTCGAAGAACTGCAGCACGTGGCCGATTCGTCGGATCCCCTGCGGCAGGCGCGCGGCCGGCGCGGCCTCGAGGTGCTCAATGAGCTGCGCCGAATCAACAACCTCGACCTGCGCATTCATGAGAGCGAAGTCAGCAAGCGGCAGGATGTGGATGCCAAGCTGGTCTTCCTCGCCCAATCGATGCGCGCCAAGCTGCTCACGACGGACTACAATCTGGCGAAGATGGCTGAATTTCACGGGGTGCCGTGGCTGAACCTCAACCAGCTTGCGAGCGCTTTGCGGCAGGAGCTCAACGTCGGCGATACCATCGAGGTCAATCTGATCAAACTCGGCAAGGAGGAGGGGCAGGCTGTGGGCTTCTTCGACGATGGCTCGATGGTGGTGATCAACGCGGCGCGCGCCTATGTGGGCCGGCGGGTGACGGCCGAAATCACCAGCGTGCTACCTTCCGCTGGCGGCAAGATGGTGTTTGCGCGGTTCGTGGGCGAGGCGGCCTGAAGGCTCCGCTCCGCGGGCGCGGCAGTCCTCGCACTCGGGACGGGCGAGGCATGAGTTGAGGACGGAGCCGGTGGGCCGCGTGAGGATAGCGTCCGCCGGCCAAAACTGGCCTGCCAGCTGTAGCCCACCGGGCGAAGACTGGTGGAGCAGACCGGGCTCAAACCGGCGACCTCCTCGTTGCGAACGAGGCGCTCTATCAACTGAGCTACTGCCCCGGCCAGGAAGGGCCGCATTTAGGGTGATGCCCCCTGACGAGTAAATCTCTTTTTTCACCCAGCAGCGCGATCTCGTCGTCACCGCGATGTTTCCCGGCTGTAAAGTTGGTCCCTAATTTGCTATTGCTAGGCCGTCGGGCGGTTTGACCATCGCCCGACGGCGAGAACTATGATATCAATTAGAAAACCAAGGTTTAAACCAATGAAGAAGACTACTGCAAAAAATGCCGGGATCACGAAGGCAGCGGCCGCGAAACCGGTCCGCAAAGCACCGGCCAAAAAGCCTTCGACCAGAACCACCCGCACGACCATTACGGCCCAGATTGACGTCGGGTTTGGCAACGCGCTCTATATCCGCGGCGAGGGTCCCGGCTTGAGCTGGGACCGGGGCATCCTCATGGACTGCGTCGCCGACGACCAATGGCTCATCACCATCAGCGACGCCGCCAGGCCTGTTGTCTTCAAGTTCCTGCTGAACGACAGCACCTGGTGCGTCGGCAGCGATTACATCGTCCAGGCCGGCGGCAGCGCCGTCATCGCGCCGACATTCTGATCCCAGGTTTATGGAGACGCGACGCCCTCGTCGCGTTGCCGCTGCGCACTCCATTCCAGGCTGGGCCTCAATCCGGATTGATCGCCAGCAGGCGATCCCGGAGGCGCTCCATCGTCATGTCTGGACCGCGGAGCTCGGTGACCGGCACGTACACACAGGTTACCTGCACCCGGGAGAAAGGCTTGGGCAGGTAAAAGCCGTCCCAGCTCTTCAGCCGCCAGGCCGAGGTGTAACGGCCGCCGAGCAGCAGCACCGGTGCCCCGGCGCGCCGCGTCACGATGAAGGCGCCACCTTTGAAGTCATATCGCGGCCCGCGCGGCCCATCGGGCGTGATGCCGATGTCTTGTCCCTCCCGCAGCTTCGTGATCAGGGCGGTGGCGGCGGCACGGGCATGCTGGTTGCTGGAGCCACGCACCGAGGGCATGCCGATGACTTCGAAAAATGCCGCCAGCCAGGCGCCGTCCTGGCTGGCGCTGACCAGGGCATGAACAGGACGTCGCCGGTAACGGCGGAAAATCTCCGGCACCACGAACAGCCGGTTGTGCCACAGCACAAAAGCCATCGGTTCATCGCAACGCACGATGTTGCGCCGATCCTCCTCCGTCAGTTCAAGGCGCAGCGTGCGCCCCCACAGGCGCACCAGCAGGCCCAGCGGCCAGAGTGCCAGGCGCCGCCAGCCCGCGATGTGGTGGACTGGGTCGGCGCCGGCATCGATGTTTTCGTCGGCAGTACTCAAGCCATGCTGTTGTCGCGCAAACCGGCGGGCGCGCCAAGCCAATCCTGTGCTCCGGCGTCTGATACCGGCATTGACTTGCCGCACCAGACGTTGCCCTGCTTTCCCCTGTGAGTATGGTCACGCTGTCCTGCCCGCATCTGCCGCCCGCGCCCGCCCGCATGGACTGGCGGGACATGCGAACGCACGGCTCCGACCGGGGACCGGCGTTTTACCTCACCGCCCTCGAGTATTCCCAGTGCCTCTGGCAGCAGGGCCGGCCGGCCCGGGCCATCCTTTGTCTCGACCGCGCGTTTGGCGCCGAACTGCAGGGCGGTGCGTCTGTGCTGGCGCAATGGCCGCCGCCGTATGCGGCGCTGGCGTGGTTGCTGGCCCACACGCCGCCGGGCGTCTTCCTCGGCAATCCGCGGGTGCATTTTCAACACCTTGCCGGTCGCATGAACGCCCCGCGCCGGGAGCTGCGTCGCTGGCGGGCCTGGGCCTGCTGGGCGATCAGCCATCGCATTTTGCCGCACCTGGCCGGGGACCCCCAACACCAGATTGTCGAACCAACCCCGGCCGTCATCGCCGAAAAGCTCAGCCGGCATGGCCTGCCCGGTGAAACCGCCCGGTGGCGCGAGGTATTTGCAGCGTGCAGCCCGGCGCGGTGATGCCGATGCCGGTCGCGCGGATCGGAAGGATATTGGGCAGCGAAGTCATTTTCCAGGTTCTGCCTTCACGTCACCGCGCCGCCGGCCATAGATCGCATCGATCAGACCTCGCAGATAGCCTACCGCAAACAGCCGGCCCTGCATTGTGTAGCCGGTGGCGGGTCCCACCCGGGAGTATTCCTCGGAGCCGGGATAGTTTTCCAGATATTGGCCGGGCTCCCCTTCGAGCAAGGGCACGTGATCAGGACGCGCCGGCCCGGCAAAGCCGATCTCGCGATAAGTGCGCATGGCCGCAGCCATGTCGGTGTTGCCGTTATCATGGAAACTCTCATGGAAATTTGTCGGGGTGCCGCGCACGTCGCGGAAATGCACGAAATGGATCCGTCGCCCGAGCCGGCGGATCGCGGCGGGAATGTCGGCGCCCATCTCGGCGAAGCAGCCCTGGCAAAACGTCAGGCCGTTGCACTCGCTCGGCACGAGCGCGATCAAACGCTCGAACGCCGCCACCGAGCCAAAAATGCGAGCGAGACCGCGCAGCCGCGGCAGGGGCGGGTCATCCGGGTGCAAGGCCAGTTTCACGCCGGCGGCTTCCGCCGCCGGCACCACCCGGCGCAGGAAATACTCCAAGCTCTCCCACATCTGCTCCGCGCTCGTCTCGCCTTCGTGCGAGCGCTTTGCGTCGTCGAATTCATCCAGGTTAAAAGCGCTCGTCAGTGCTCCGGCCCGTTCCGGCGCGGCATAGCTCGTGCGCGCGACCCGCAGACCCCAGGGCATGAAGTTATAGCACAGGATCTTGATGCCCGCCCGGCCCATGCGATCGAGGCTCCGCTTGAATTCCTCGATCTGTGCGTCGCGCCCCTCCTTCGGCACGACGATACGATCCATGCGGGGACCGCCCTCGATCACGTTCATCTCCATCCCGAAGCGGGCTACACGGTCGCGCAGCCCTGCCAGGGCTTCGACGGAATCCGGCATGCCGTTCATGTCATAGCCGACGATCTCCTCGACGCCCAGTTGCGCGGCGAGTTGCAGGTTCGAGTCATTGAACGGAGTGATGACCAGTGCGATTCTCATGCAGTCTTCCCGAGGAGCTGAATCTGGGTGGGGCGCCGGCGCGGTGTTTTACGGTCAGCAGCGACCGTTCCTCCGCGTCCGCCGCGCAGAGCGTGGCGGACGTGTCGGCGAACGTGAAATCCCGGGCGTTGACCTCATCGGCCGGCGCTCCAGCCCCCATCCACAATGAGGGCGCTTCCCGTGGTGAAAGACGAAGCGGGCGAGGCGAGATACAACACCGCGCGTGCGATTTCGCTGGGCTCGCCCATGCGTCCGAGGGGTTGAGTTGCGGTCATGGCGGCGCGGGTTTTCTCGGGCTCGACGGTTTCGCGCAAACGCGCCTCCACAAACGGCGTCGCCACCCGCGCCGGGCACACGCAATTAAT
>JBAZMN010000082.1:0-6665 GCA_041649735.1 Opitutaceae bacterium
GCCCTCGATGCGTTTCTGCCGGCGGCGGGGCCGGTGGCCGGCGCGCCCGGGCGCGGAGGATTTGCGCCCATCACCCTGACGACCCGGCGCCGCGCCGCGGGAGTGGCGTGGTCGCATGTCATTTTTGCCGAAAGCAACGCCGGAGTCTGGCCCGAACGCATGGAATCGAGCTGCTGGTTGCCCGATGATCAGCGCCGGGCCCTCCAGGAAGCGCAGCGGTTCACGCTCGGCCTTTTCACCGATGACGATCGCGCGGCGCTGGCCCGGCAGGCCCATGCCGCGATTGCGGGCGACACCCGGGAACAGGTGATTTTCACCGCGGCGCTTTTCGAAGAGGACGAGCCGGAGCTGCGTCTTGCGCCCAACGCCTGGCTCGAACGGGTGCTGATCGCGCAAAACCGCCTGGATGGCGGGCCCGGCGGCTTGGAGGAGGTATTTTCCAGCCTCGCCCGGACGATCCCGGCCGGATCCGTCGCCGGCCCGGCGGAGAAAGTCGAAGGGTGGGGGACGGTCTGGCACCAGCGGCGGGATCCGGCCATGCCGTTTGACGAATACTTTTTGTCGGGGCCGCCCGCCGTCACCCGGCCGGCGCGACTGGCCGCCCGGCTTATTGAACGCGGAGTGCAGGATCCGGCCGAGCTCTGGTTCGAAGCGGTGCTGGGAATCCGGCGCGTCGACTGGCATCCCCTCGTCCGCGCGCGAAAAAAATCGCTGGGCCAGTTTGCCCACCGGCTGCTGGCCCAGGCGTTGGCCGGCCCTCCGGTTGAGGGGGTTTTCATGCGCCAGCCTGCGCCGGCGGAGGCGCGAGCCAGGCTCACGGGAATCCTGGCGGCGCTGCGCGCCCAATGGCCGCGGGACCGTTACTGGGATTCATTCCACGCGGAATTGAGCGAGCTCGTGGTCCGGCTGCTCGAAAAGGTGTTCCGGCTCGAGGCGGGGCCGTTTGTGGCCATCGAGACGCCGCTGCCCCGGGGAGCGACGGTGCCATGCCGTGGGGAGGGGCGCCTGGCGGTGCAGGGTCGGATGGATCTGGTGCTCCTTGACCGCCCGGGGTGGGCCGGAGCGCAGGTGGACATCGTCGATTTCAAAACGGGGGACGATCCCGGGTTGTCCGCTGCGCGCATGGCGCGCGGCGCCTCGTTGCAGCTGGGGATTTATCTGGCGGCCGTCGAATCGCTCGGCGCCGCCGGCGGACGCGTCTGGATGCTCAAGCCCGGGGCGGGCGGCGACACCGCGCTCGGCCTGGAGGAACTACCGGCCGCCCTGGCGGCGCTGGAGCAGATCGGACGGCATCTGGCGACCGGCTGCTACGGCGCGCTGACACCGGACCGCACCGAATACACCCATGGTTTTGAGTGGCCCCTGGCCTGCGCGCCGGTGCGCCGCGCAGTGCTGGCGCAGAAATTTGTGCGGACGTTCGGCCGGGCCGGGACCGTCTCCAGCGAGGAGGCCGCCGATGGATAAGCCGTTGTCAGATCAGCGGGCGCGGGACCGTTTCCGGGACGAATGGGAGCAGAATTTCGCCGTCAGCGCCAATGCCGGCTCCGGCAAGACCACGGCCATTTCCGAACGCCTCGCCGCCATCGCGCTTGCGCCGGGCGGGGAGGAGCTGCTGCGCAAAACCGCGGTGGTCACCTTCACCCGGAAGGCCGCGGCGCAGATCGGCCAGCGGGCGCGCCAGGTGCTGCTGCGCCGGCTCACGGAAGATCCGCCGCCGCCGCTCCGTCGCGGCGGATTGGCGCCGCTGGATCACCTCGAGCGCGCGTTTTTCGGCACCATCCACAGCTTCTGTCTGCTGCTCGCCCAGCGCCATGGCCAGACGCTGGGCATCAATCTCAACCCGGCGGTAATCGCGGAAAACGACGATGCCCTCTGGGAGGAATTTCTGGAGCAGGATCCCATGCAGTTCAGCGGATTGGGGTCTGCGCAGGTGGGCGCTTTTTTGCGGCATGCGCCACTCGATTCCGTCTTTGATCTTGCGCGCCGGCTCGATGCGCCGGCCGCCCGGCGGTTCCTGCAGCAGGCGGTCGCACCGGAACCCCCGGAGCCGGACCCGCGGGCATGGCAGGAAATGCAGCAGGCTTCGACGCGCCAGGGCAAAGGCGCGGCGGCGCTCGAGCGCAACCGGGCGGCGGCGGCCCGATGGCGGCAGCGGTTCCGTGAGGAAAAAACCTTCCTGCCCCCGGCGGAACCCGAGGGCAAGGCGGCCCGCATCGAAGAGCTCTACACCCGGTTTTTTGCCCCGCTCAAAACCTGGCTGGCCGGAGCCGGGGCGGTGCTGGCGGCCGAGCTGGCGCTCCGCTATCGCGCGTGGCGTTTCCATCGCGGGGTGCAGACCTACGCCGACCAGATCGAAGCGGCGCTCGCCGTGCTGCAAAACGAGGTGATGCTGGAAAAAGTCCGCGCCGAGGATTGGCGGATCATCCTCGACGAAGCGCAGGACACGGATGCGCAGCAGTTCGCGGTGCTGGTCGAGATTGCCCGGCCGCCGGGAGCCCGGCTGGGGACCTGGCCCGAAGGCGGCGGACCGGGCCCCCGCCCGGGACACTTCTGCCTCGTCGGGGACGGCCAGCAGGCGATCTATGGCGACCGCGCGGACATCCGGAATTTTCAAAGGCAGCTGGCGGCGTTCGGGCGGGGTGACGGAGGGGAATTGCTGATGTTTGACGTCACCTTCCGCACGCCCAAGCGGGTGATCGCCGGGCTCAATGCCACGCTGCCCGAAGCCTTCAGCGCCGCCCGGGAGCACAACCTCGGTCTGCCCCCCGCGGAGGGGGCGCCCGCCCCGCTGCTGCAGGTGCCCTATGAGGCATTGGTGGCGGGTCCGGAAAACGCGGACGGATGCATCGGCCGGCTGCTGCTGGCGCCGGTGGAGGGAAAACTCAAGGTGGAGGCCCAGCTGGCGGCCGAGGTGCGCCAGATCGCCGCGTTTCTGCGGCAGCACGGTCCAGGCGGCGTCGGGGCGCGGACCTGGGGCGAAATCTGCCTGCTGGCTCCGCGCAACGACTGGCTGGTGACGGCGCGCAAGGAGCTCGAGGCGGCAGGACTCAAGGTGGCGTTGCAGATGCGGCGCAATCGCAACGGCGACAACCCGGCCTATGCGTGGACCTGCGGCCTGCTGGCGGCGTTATGCGATCCGGACAACGCATTCGAATGGGTGGGCGTGTTGCGCGAGGTGTTCGCCGTGAGTGATGCCGGCCTGGCCGCCGTCCTGCGTGCGGAGCAGGGTTTTCATTGGGACGAGCCCGAACGGCATCCCGAGCCTCTGCGCAGCGCCCTGGCCGCGCTGAAGCCGTTCGTCGAGCGCGTCGATGCCGAGGGCGAGCCGCTGGAACGTTTTGCGGCCGGCCTCTTCGAAGCGTGCGAACTGGCGGAGAAGGCGCGCCGGATCGATGCCGGCGGCGCGTTGAACAGCGAATTGGAGCGGTTGCAGGCGCAGGCCGCGGAACTGGGATTGGAGGGCGCCGGGCCGCGCGAGTGGTCGAAGTGCTTGCTGGCCGCCCTCGACGAGGGCCGGCCGGCCGGCAAACCCAGTGATGATGCACTCAATCTGCTGACCTCCCATTCGGCCAAGGGTCTCGAATGGCCGGTGGTGATTCCGCTCGGCTTGTGGCGCAGCATCGGCAAGCCGCCTGAAACCGGACTCCGGCTCGTGCCCGACGGGACAGGGGAGGCGCGGGTGTTTTTCGATCGCGACAGCCTGCCCGAGGCGACCAAGCAAGCCCGCGAACGCGAGCGGCGGCGTGAACTGGTCCGGTTGCTCTATGTAACGCTCACCCGATCACGGCGCGTGCTCGTGCTGCCCTGGGGCACCGGATTTGCGCCAACCGGACAGGTGAGTTTTGCCGAACTGTGGGGCGCGGCATTGGAAGCAATCGCACCATTGCAGGTGACGGCACGGGAGCAGCAGGACCGGCCGGTCGTGGCGCCGCTGCCGGAGCCGGCCCCGGTGACGCGTGCCGCCCGCCCGCCGGTCATGCTGCCCGCGCGGATCCTGCCTCATCAGCTCGCCCGCACCTCCGACCGGGAACGCGCCGCGCGGCACGAATCCACGCTCGACGAGCTGCCGGCCGGAGGGGCTTCGGACGACGATCCCGTCGATTACGGTCTCTGGTGGCACGAAGTCATGGAATTTTTCCCCTGGGAAGCCGGCGAGGCGGAGGTGGAGGCCCATTTGACCACGGCGCTTTTGCGCGCCCGCCAGCTGGGTTGGGGCGCAAGGGCCGAAGGTGAAATCGCCCAACTGCAGGCCGGGGAGTTTCTCCGCGGGCTGCGCTCGACCACGGCGCGACGGCTGGCGGAACTCGCCATTTTTGCGCCGCTGCCCACCGGGGCATGGATTGATGGCGTGATCGACCTGGTCGTGCACGATGAGGTGGCGGGCACGGTGCGCGTGATTGACTGGAAGACGAACCGGCCCCGACCGGGTGAGGACGCGGCGGCGCTCCTGAAACGCCTGGCTGAAGACTACCGGCCCCAACTGGCCGCCTACGGCGCCGGGGTGGCGAAATTCTTTCCCGGCTGCATCATCAGCCTTGAGTTGTACGCGAGCGCGGCGGGCGCCGTGTACCGGTTGCCCTCGATCTAAATTCTGCTTTACAGTCCCGGGAAACCACCGCACGGTGCCGGTCGAAAAAATATTTTTCTCATCATGGGCAATCTGAAGAAAAAACGCCGGCTGAAGATGAACAAGCACAAGCGTCGCAAACGCTTGAGGTCGCATCGCCACCAGAAGCGTACCTGGCAGAAATAGGCCGCTGGCTTCGTGCGGATGCCGCACGGCAAGATCGCAGACCCGCCGCCATCCCTGCGGCGGGTTTTTTGTCGGTACTTTTCCGCCGTTTTCCGGATCGCAGCGGACTCCCGCAACGCTATTGGCGTGCAGGCAGACCGGGTCGAACCGGTGCGGTCACGGCACGCGGGTGATTTTGAATCCCCGGGCCCGCAAGCGGGCGATCATGCTGCGCGGGCCGACCAGATGCGCCGCGCCGACGGCGACAAAGGCCCCGCCGCGTTTGAGGTAAGCCTCGGACCGCGCAGCCATGACCTCGTTGCGATGATAAAGCAGAAGATCGGCCAGGTCATGCGCCGCCGGTTGCTGGAACTCATCCTCAACCTCGGCGGCAATCCGGCGCTCATCGCCGGCGGCATAGGCCGCAACCAGTTTTTCAAACTGCACATGGCCGGCATCAAAGTCATCAAGCGATTCGGCCAGCAGGCCTTGGGCCTGCGCGGGTGTCAGCCGATCGAACAAATCGAGTTGTTCGTCGGCAGTCTCCAACGCGGCAATGGTCAGGTTGTGGGATTGACTGAGCGCGTAAAGCTGGCCGTCGACGGTGGCACTAATATCGGTTTCATCAGCCGGCGTGGTGAAGAGCAGGGCGGCCAGACCGGGACTGAGCTGGCGCAGGAGCGGCTCGGGCAGGCCGAGTTTGGCCCCATCGGTCTTCACGCGTTCCCAGAGTAATGGCGGCAGGCAGGTTTCCAGGTCCGGGGCGGCGGAATTGAAGAGACGGGAGGCCATCAAGCCGGTGGTCTCGGGGGACAGTTCGATTTCCGGATGGAAAGACCGGCACGAGGTTAGCGCATTCAACACTGATGGGGAAATCACCTTAACCCGTGGATCCGAGCTATGGATGGTGCCGAACAGATAACTGGGATGAGGTCCTTCAACACGCCAAAGCAGCGGTGCCGGCGCCGCAATCACATCAACCACCGGGAGCGCGATCAAGAAAAGGTAAATGGCGTTCAGCGTGGTACTAAGGCGCTTTTTTGATCTTGTCATAAGCCGTTCTGTTTGTAAAAACCACAATTCTGTTGTTGTAGCTTAGCCAATGATTCTCCAGTAGATGCAGCTTCGATTGTGACCATCCTCGGGTTGCAGCTGCCGGTCGCCCCATTTAACGCCTCATAGCTCTTCGTGTCCGTATGTTCTCGTTCTCGAAGAAGACGAAAGGATTCTTTATCGAAATCAACGGCCAGACGGCGTTGATGGCACGCGCATCGGCCCAAGATGCGCCGCTGGTGATTGAAGAAATGCAGGAGGTTCCGGCGGGGGATGATGCGGCGGTGCAGGCGGCGATCAAGCAATTGGTGGGGAAGAAGAGCAGCGGCGGCTACGTGCACGCCTTCTGCGGCGTCTACCCGCCGCGTCGGATGGTGCGCAGAGTCACCCTTGATCTGAAACGCGTGAAGGAGCCGGGTTATTTCGCGGAAATCTGCACCCAGCAATTTCGCGTCGAAGCGGACAAGTGCACCCTGGCCGTCCTCCATTCCGAGGATGGAACCGAATACGATACCGCGAAAGCGACCAGCCAGAAGGAAGTGGTCTTTGTGGGAGGGCAAAGCGATGAGCTCCTCGCTGCGCAGGAGCGGCTTTTGGCCCTGGAGGTTTTCCCTGAGCGGCTGGAACTCGGTACCTACGCCACACTGGGCGCGCTCGTCAACTATCATGCTTTTGCCCAGCTCAAGGCGCCGACGCTCGTGCTGGAGATGGACGCGGACAATACCCAGTCGTTTGTCGTCACGGCCGATGGGCTCGGTGTCGCCCGGACGATTCCCCAAGGTCTCGAGGCGATGATCCCCGTTGTGCAGAAGGAGCTGAACCTCAAGGACGAGGAATCGGCCCGGAAGCTTTTTTATTCGAACACCTTTGATTTTACGAA
>JBAZMN010000083.1:0-6648 GCA_041649735.1 Opitutaceae bacterium
ACCTGACGGAGGGAATCCTGCGCGCCCGCTACCGAAATTCGATGGAACGGGCCGAACTGATGAATCCCGGCGAAACCTACAAGCTGACGGTCGACCTTTGCGCGACCTCCAATGTCTTCCTGGCAGGCCACAAGTTGCGGGTGGAAATCGCCAGCAGCAACTACCCGCGCTTTGACCGCAACCCCAACACCGGCGCTGATCCGGAGACTGCCACAACGTCCGTCAAGGCCACCAACGTCATCTATCACGACCATGACCATCCCTCGGCCCTGATTGTGCCGGTCGTGCCCTGAAAACGAGAAAACGGCTCCTGCATATCCGCCAGCCCCCTGCGCCAAGAATTCGACCTGCCGGGGATACCCTGGAACCACGAGGCCGGGGTGCGCCGTGGTCTGGCGGTTCCCGCTATCTTTATCTTCTTGGAGCAAACGGACCCCCTCTCGGGAATCATTCTGCACGTCGTGTTGCGCACACCCCGGAGAGGAGAATCGTCGGCGAAACGAAATAACTGCCGGGCGCCCCGCCTCCACCTGGCCGCCAGCTGGAATCATGTTCGGCGGGCGCCATGCAGGGAGCCGCCGTTTTGCCTCGCGACGGAGCGGATGGTGCCTTTCGTGGGGACCGGGTCATGAGTTCCTCCGCCGCCACCCCTGCCATCTCCGAACCGCCGCCCGCCGCCCGCGACAATCGTTTCCCGTCCGGCATCCCCTACATCGTCGGCAACGAGGGCGCCGAGCGCTTCAGTTTTTACGGGATGAGGCAGATCCTGTACATCTATCTCACCTCACTCTTTGTCGGCTTTGCCGCCGAGTCGACGGTGGCGCCGGACGCGCTGGCCGAGGCCAAGGTGCACGCGACGCAGGTGACGCACCTCTTCAATGCCGGCGTCTATCTGTTCCCGATGATCGGCGCGATCCTGGCCGACCGCCTGCTCGGGAAATATCGGGTCATCTTCTGGGTCTCGCTCATCTACTGCGCCGGCCAGGCGGCGCTCGCCCTCGGCGGCCACGCCGGCGCGACCGGCCGGCCAGGCTTCGCCCAGCTGGCGGTCTTCGCCGGCCTCACCCTCGTGGCACTCGGTTCGGGCGGCATCAAACCCTGCGTATCCGCCAACGTGGGCGACCAGTTCACCGCCCGCAACGTCCACCTCGTCACCCGCATCTTCCAAATCTTCTATTTCATCATCAACTTCGGGTCGTTCTTCGCGTCGCTGCTCACACCCTGGTTGTACCAGCATTTCGGCGCGGCCATCGCCTTTGGCGTGCCGGGCGCCCTGATGGCACTCGCCACGGTGGTGTTCTGGATCGGGCGCCGCAAATTCGTGCGCCAGCCGCCCCGCCCGGGCGGAAGGCTCGGTCTGCTTGATTTCCTGGCTTCATCGCTGCTGGCCTCCCCGCTGCTGGTGCTGGTCGCCGTGGGAGCCACGGTGGCGGAGGTGGTGGTGCGGGCCGCCATGAGCCCCCAGGGCGGCGCCGTGATCGCGGCGTTGCGGCACATCGCCCATGGCTACTGGCCGCACGCCCTGATGGCGGCGGGCGGACTGGCCCTCGGCGTGGTCCTGTTCGTGGTGCGGCAGCGGATCGAGCAGGACACGGGCTTCTTTGCCACCCTGCTTTATTGCTGGCGCCGACGGCACGCGCGCCAGCCGGGCGAGGACTTCTGGGCACCGGCCCGCAGCCGCTTCGGCGACGAGGCGGCGGACGGGCCGCCGGCAGTGCTGCGCATCATCGTCGTGTTCTCGATGGTCAGTGTGTTTTGGGCGTTGTTCGACCAGCATTCGTCGACCTGGGTCGAACAGGCCAAGGCGATGAACCTGCGCCTCACCGTCCCGACCATTTTCTGGAACGGATGGATCATGCCCGGGCTCGTATCCGCGGCGCTTTTCGGCGCCGCCTGGCTGTTCCTCTGGGTGGCGAACCGTCCGGTGCCACGGCGGTTGACGCTGGGCTTCCTCGGCCTGCTCGGCGCGTGGGCCCTGGCTGCGCTGGGCCTGCAGCTGGCACGCGGCACCGTCGAGACCATCACGCTGCTGCCCGCCCAGATCGCGGCGCTCAATCCCCTGCTCGTCATGATCATCATCCCGTTGCTGAACGTCCTCGTCTACCGGCCCTGCGAGCGCCGCGGCCGGCCGCTCCGGCCGCTCCACCGGATGACGGCCGGCATGTTCCTCGCCTCGCTCGCGTTCGTGGCGGTGGCACTGCTGCAGACACGGATCCAGGCGGCAGGCCGCGGTGAGGTTCATGTGCTCTGGCAGATCATTCCCTTCTTCATTCTGACCACCTCCGAGGTGCTGGTGTCGGTCACCGGTCTGGAGTTTGCCTACACCCAGGCGCCGCGGGCGATGAAATCCACCATCATGGGCTTCTGGCTGCTTTGTGTGACGTTTGGCAACGTGCTGGTCGCGTTTCTGGCGCCGCTGGAGACGCTCTCGCTCGCCAAATTCTTCTGGATTTTTGCCGGACTGATGGCCGCCGCAGCCGCCGCCTTCGCCTGGCTGGCGGCCGGCTACAAGGGACGAAGCTACCTCCAGCCGGCCTGACCGCCGGCTCAGCCGACCTTCGCCAGTTCCTCGCGGATCACCGCCAGCGTGCGGTCGACGGCTCCCCGGTTGTGCGCATGCCAGGCGAGCACCGCGGCGCTCATGCAGGCCCGCCGCGCCTCGTCTCCCAGCAGCTCGACGCAGGCGGCGATGAGTTCGCTCTCGTTGAGCACGGCGCGGGCGGCGCCGCAGGCCCGCAAAGCCCGGGCAACCTCCCGGAAGTTGGTCATGCGCGGGCCAAACAGCAGCGGCTTGCCCAGCACGGCCGCCTCGATGGGCGATTGGCCGCCGTCGTGCGGCGGCAGGCTCTTGCCGCAGAAGACCACATCGGCAAATTGCGTGAGTTCGCGCAGTTCGCCGGTCGTGTCGGCCACGACCACATCCACCTCATGCGGCGCGGCGCCGTGCGAGCGCAGATGGAAGCGCAGGCCGGTCTTCGCAAGCGCGGCAGCGACCACGTCGCGGCGTTCGGCATGACGCGGCACGAGCAGCAGTGCGACCTTCAGTCCGCGGCTGCGGGCGGCTTTCAACGCCTGCACCAGGGCCGATTCCTCGCCCTCCCACGTCGACGAGCCGAGCAGGACCAGCCCCTCCCCCAATCCGAGTGCCCGCCGCAATTCGCTCCTCCGGGGCTCGGCCAGCGGCGGAATGGCGAGGTCGAGTTTCAGGTTGCCCAGCGTCCGGAGTTTCTCCGGCGGAAATCCGAGGGCGCGGAGGCGCTGCTCATCCTGCGGCGAGGCGGGCAGGCTGACGGTGATGCCGTCCAGCATCGCCGGCACGAGCCACCGCGCCCTCCACAGGCGGCGGAAACTCCGGTCGGAGAGCCGCGCGTTGATACTGAGCACCGGCACGCCGCGCCGGGCCGCCTGGCGGATGTGCTCCGGCCAGCGCTCGCCTTCCATCAGGATCGCCAGATCGGGCCGGATGCGCCCCCAGGCCCGGACACTGAACAACCACCAGTCGAGGGGAAAATAGCCGAGCGCCATGACCAGCGGCCGGTAACGTTCCCGGGCAACCTGATGGGCCGTACTGGTGGTCGTGGTCAAATAAACCTCCACCGACTCGTCCTTTTTTAGCGCCTCCAGCAGCGGACCGACCGCCAGCATCTCGCCCACGCTCACCGCCTGGAGCCAGATCCGTCGCACGCCCGGGCGCCGGGGGGGCAGCGGCGGCGTGCCGCCAAAACGATGGCTGAAGTTCGGCCCATACCCCCCCCGTTTCCGCATGCGCCAGAGATAGTACGGCGAGGCCAACAGGAGCATCGGCAGGAACAGGAACCGATACAGCCAGATCATCATGAGGTCGAAGGCCGAGAGTCGAGGGTCGACGGCCGGGCAAGTCTGACTTTTGACGCGCCCACGCCCAAGGAACGGTTCAGAGCCGCAATGCGGATGGCCAAATGGTGAACATGATCCAGCGCTGATTCCAACGATTGAACTGAAAGGTAACCGAGGTCTCGGGCGAGATACAGATGTGACGCCAGTTCCATGGCAGAGCCATACGACTGCCCCAAAAAGCGCGCAAAATCCCGATCCGAATTGCACCCGGAACCTTCCGCGATGTTGGCCGAGATTGAAACGGCTGCCCGCCTCGCCTGGGAGGTGAGAGCGGGCAATTCCTCGACTGGAAAAACTTGGGTGAGACCGCAGGTTTCGCGGTTGAGACGTCGGGCATCCTGCCAGACGTCGAGCTTCTCGAACCGGAAGCGGGGAGGGTGTTCAGGGGATGTATTTTTCACAAACTCCTTCTGGCCGGCTCATCCAAGCTCGGCAAACGGGAAACATTCACGGGTGGGCGCCTCGACTTCCAACCAGGGACCTTCGCCTTTCGACCCTCGACTTTCGACAAGATTGCGCGGTCTTCATTGCCCCAGGACCCATGCAAAGATCAACGGCGCGACGATGGTGGCGTCGCTTTCGATGATGAACCGCGGCGTCTCGACGCTGAGCTTGCCCCAGGTGATTTTTTCGTTGGGCACGGCGCCCGAATAGCTGCCATAGCTGGTGGTGGAATCGCTGATCTGGCAGAAATACCCCCACAACGGCACCCGCCGGCGCCGGAGATCCTGCTGCAGCATTGGCACCACGCAGATCGGAAAATCCCCGGCGATGCCACCGCCGATCTGGAAGAAGCCGATCGATCCTTCGCCACCGCCTCCCAGCGGCTTCGCGGTCTGCGTGTACCAGCCGGCCAGCGTCATCATGTATTCGATACCGGTGCGCACGGTGTGGACGTTCCGGACGTCGCCTTCGATGCAGTGCGCGGCATACATGTTGCCCAGCGTGGCGTCCTCCCAGCCCGGCACCCACATGGGCAGGTTCTTCTCACAGGCGGCCAGCATCCAGGAATGGCGCGGATCGATCTGGTAGTGCCGCTTCAGCTTCCCGCCGCGCAGAATGCGGTACATGAATTCATGCGGAAAACACCGCTCACCCGCACGGTCGGCCTTGATCCACTCCGCCAATACGGCGGACTCGATGCGGCGCATGGCTTCCTCCTCGGGAATACAGGTGTCGGTGACCCGGTTCATCTGACGGTCGAGCAGCGCCTTTTCCTCCCGGGTGGAGAGATTGCGGTAATGCGGCACGCGTTCGTAATAATCGTGGGCCACGAGGTTGAAGATATCTTCCTCGAGATTGGCTCCGGTGCAGACGATGGCATGCACCTTGTCCCGGCGGATCATCTCGGCGAGGGCGATACCCAGTTCGGCCGTCGACATGGCCCCGGCCAGGGTGACCAGCATTTTGCCGCCCCGCTGCAGATGCGTCTCATAGGCTTTGGCCGCATCCATGAGTGCCGCAGCGTTGAAATGGCGATAATGCCGGGCGATAAACTTCGACACCGCACCCTTGGATTTGGCCAGGGCGGCGTTGATGTCCTCGGGTCTCGCCCGGTTGCGTCGGATTTTCATGGGAGGCAAGATAGGGCTGCCGGCATGATGTGACCACCAAAAACTCCTCAAATGGAAATCATATATGATATTTATATTCAATATCTTACAATAAACAATGCCCGTGATCTTCAGACCTTCTGACCGCGCTTGCGACCTTGCCTTCCCCGTCTCCTCGCGCACTTTGGACCTCATGGTCTTCTCTTTGCGCTGCCTGCCACGGTTTCTTCCCTTCGTCCTTGCCCTGACTCTGGCTGCACCCCGTCCGGCCCCGGCCGCGCCGCCGGTTTTCGCCCAGGAGACCAGCGACCTCAGGCCCGACCCCGCTGCCATCTGGGGCCGCCTGTCCAACGGACTGCACTATGTCGTGCTGCCCAACAAGGAACCGCAGGGCCGCGCCAGCCTGCGCCTCGTCGTCGGCTCCGGTTCGCTGTACGAGACCGAGGCGCAGCGGGGGCTTGCGCATTTTCTCGAGCACATGGCATTCAACGGCAGCACCCATTATGCACCCGGCACGCTCGTCGAATATTTCCAGCGCCTCGGGATGGGCTTCGGCAACGACACCAACGCCTATACCGCCTTTGACAGCACCGTTTACCAGCTTGAGCTGCCCAACACGCAGGCGGTCACGCTGGCCGAGGGCCTCCAGGTCTTCGCCGATTACGCCGGAGGCCTTCTGCTCGAAACCAGGGAGATCAACAAGGAACGTGGCATCATCCTCGCCGAGAAACGCACCCGCGATTCCGTCGAATATCGCACCTTCGTGGCCGAAAATGAATTCGTCCTCGGCGACACGCTTTTCCCGAAGCGCATGCCCATCGGCCGGACGGAAGTCATCGAGAAATCCAGCCGCGACGCGTTCGTGGATTTGTACAACACCTGGTACCGACCCGAAAACCTGGCCGTCATTGCCGTCGGTGACTTCACCCCGGCGACGGTCGAGGCGCAGATCAGGCAGGCCTTTGGCTCCCTGCAGGCCCGCGCCCCGGCCCGCCCGCAGCCCGATCTCGGCCACATTCCCCCGGCCCCCGGTCTGCAGGTGAAATTCCTGCCTGAACCCGAAGCGGCCCGCGTCACCGTGTCCATCCAGACCGTGACGCCCTACGCGGGTGAACCCGACACCGCCGCCAATCGCCTCAAGTACCTGCCGCGCGACCTCGCCTTCCAGATGCTGACCCGGCGTCTCTCCATCCTGGCCAAAAAGGAAAATGCCCCCTTT
>JBAZMN010000084.1:0-6612 GCA_041649735.1 Opitutaceae bacterium
CCATGGGGAAAGCAGGATTGAATTGCAACCGATGTGGCATTACTCACCAAACTAGCGGGGAATGCAAAGATGTTTTGGGTCATAACCAACGGATGCTGGAAATCGGGAGGATGGATTCTGGCTGTTGCGTTGCTGCTGATGGCCTGCGGCCACACGACCCGGACGGAGGGCAACGCGCCGCCGGAGACCGTCAGCGACTGGTTTGCGATCGCGGTCGGCGGGAAGACCGTGCATCTACAAATTGCGATCCAGACGGCCGAGATGGAGCACGGCTTGATGGAACGTCGAGAACTCGCGCCTGACCAAGGGATGCTTTTTGTCTATCGGGAGCCGACGGCCATGAGTTTCTGGATGCGCAATACGCCGCTTGCGCTCGATATCGGGTTTTTTAGCCCGGAGGGCGAGCTGCGGGAGGTTTATGCAATGCAACCTTACGATGAGACGCCGATTCGCTCACGGGATGGACGGCTGCAGTTCGCCTTGGAGATGAATCAAGGCTGGTTTCATGATCACGGTATAAAACCCGGGGCAATGCTTGATCTGGCGACCCTCAGAGCAAGCATCAAGGCACGTGGTGCGGTCCCAGAGGAATTCGGCCTGCGATAAACCGGACTCGCATTGGCGTGTTGGGCATTCACGAGACATGATTGAGAGACGTCATGTCTGGACTAAAGAGCAGATATCGCGGTGTCACTGTCCGCCGTCTCACAACCAACGCATAGGGTGACGCTGCCACGCAATCGGCCCGCCCGAGCGAAAAAATGGCCCCGCGCCATATTGTCCGTCTCGCGGATTGACTAAAAGCCTTTGAAGTCGATGACCATCCAACTATTCGCTTTTCTCTTGAATCACCACATTTGCTGCCGGCGTCGGTCCCTCTGGCACCTCGGTCAAGCCGAAATCATCCACGTAGGTATACCCCCAGGCTTCAACAGGTTTGTACGCATAGATCTCTGCACTGGTGTTGTCGCTGCCTGTTTTGAAAATGAAAGTCACCTCCGACCAATCATGAGACGAATTTGATTCATAGAAATCCTCTCCTCCATAATTTCTCACTCCTATGCGCGCCTCTGCGAGGGCGTCGGTCCTCATAAATCCGCGAACTCTGTAAAGAGTATTTGGCGTCAGGCCATTTATGACCTGATAGATCCCCGCACCCGATGATAATTTTGCCGAATGCCGGCATTGCTTTGCCACTGCGTGACGTATCAGATCTGGAGATAAGGTAGCTGAAGTCACTGACTTAACTACTTCGCATGTACTTGTGTTAGGTCCGTATTTTGTCCAGCCATCTAGTGGATCAAATGCAGGATCATCGGGAAATGAGGAAATCCGCTCAAAACTGGGATTTTCCACCCTGTTGCGGTACCGCAGGTTTGCCGTGGTCCAGCTGCAGACGGGGGGCTTGGCAAAATTATGGCCGACTTGGCTTTGCCAGTCACTCGCGCCATTTTCCAAGGCTCCTATATCAGGCGCACGTCCAACATAACCGTTGGTAATCCCTTCGATTGCTATACCAGCATCGATGCAGGGTGAATCGGATCTTAGTGTAAAATCCCCTGCTTCAGCATTCGTATATCGGGGATCACCCGCCGTCAAATTATGATCATAAACGGCTCCCCAGTTGGCAATGTCGCACCTTTGGGTGCTGATATTATTTTGGAAATAACAACCGACATTCGAGGAGTAAGATCGTGTCCAATCAGCCCAGATCTTGGAGTAGCTATAAAGGGTGTTGTTTAAAAAAAAACTGTACTCACATGGGTTATTGATCTGCAAACTACTAACAGTATAGGGGCTGTATACTATGTTTCGATAAACAATCACGCCGTTGCAATCCTCATCAAAATACAGACCCATGGAATAAGTACAGCCTGGTCTCGGGCCGTGCATAATGTTGTGATGTATCTCGGTATTCTCGGCTGCAAGACCGGTAAAGTAAGTGGCACCATCGTCGTTGGCCAGTTTGGAGTGATTGTACCACCGATTATACTCGATGACGCCGTGAAATAGGCCCGTGCCTACCGAACCGCAGCAGTTCTTACCGGTATTATAAACTGTATTATGGCTCACAAGATTCCAGCCGCCTTCCACTCTTATGCCCATGCAGACAGGACCGGCATAGCCGGTATCATGAATCAGATTATTCACCACGCTGTTATGGGTGCCACCGAGAACTACGCCATCATCGGAACTATAGGTCAGGGTGCTGTTCTGCAGCGTGTTGTAGCTCCCCCGGATGATCATGCCGGAATCCTTGTAGGTCCAGTTTTTCGCCTTGGTCAGGCTCCACCAATAATGATCGGCCTTGATGCTATCTATAATGCAGTGATTTGTAGCCTTTTGACAGAGTATGCTGCAGGCGAAGAGATTGATATCTTTTATATTTATATACGCCTTGTCGCTCAAGTTGAAGCCGTATAATCTTTGCTTTGCTTCCACGAGGTAATGATTGGGATCATCACTGCTGGGTGTCTGCAGATAAAGCGTTGCAGCGCCTGTGTCGTAGTACCACTCCCTGGCTGCATCGAGACACTCGAGCTTGTTGCAGATAAAATATCTTGCTTCTGCAGATGGCTGTCCGCAGCCATCATAGTCATCCATTGTTATCGAATGGGATGATTGTGAGTACTCAGTTATACCCATTCGGGCCTGATACCAGCCTCCGCCATCAAAAGTTTTTGTACTCAGCCCCATGACGCACCAACAAAGAATTCCTCCCTTCCAGTACCCGTCAGGTTGGGTAAGGTGGTTGATATCCACCAAACCATATTGGGAACCGCCTGTTGCCTGATAATATTCCATATCCCAAATATCTGTGTTGGTCTTGTTCGGCCAGCGGGCAAAAATCATCTGTTCGCCATTTACAAACACCTGATTCATCAGCACGTCCAGCTTGAGCGGCAAACCGGTCTTTTTGTAAACTGAACCCGAATGGAGCGTCCATCCGGTTACAATGTCGCATCCGTTTATTGTCACCGCTTCTCCCGCTACTGCCTGAAATGTTATCGGCCTACCGGCTATCCCTGAATTGGCCGGGATCACTGTTTCACGGTAGACACCGCCGTGGATGAGGCAGGTGTCGCCGGCGGTCATCGTGTTAGCTGCCTTTTGAATGGTTTTCCATGGATTTTTGCTTGAACCGTCACCAGTGGCGTCGTTACCCGTTGTGGCTACGTGGTAAGTGATTCCGGGAGAACTGGCCCTGGTTTGGGCCAAATCAAAACAGACGCACAGAAATACCATCGCAATAAACTTGGATAACATTTTGCCGGTCGGGATATTCATGGAATAGTTGGTGAAATACTTAGGCCCGCGGCCTAAAGGCTCGTATGATTCAAAAACTTCAAGGTGTCAATAATCAAGATAATAAGTAACAATTATATGTTATTAATTATCGTAATCATGCGACTGCTTGAACTCATTAATGTCATCCACATTTCGGTCTCTGGCTATGATCTGGCGGCCACCATGCAATGTTGCAGGTGGAGAAGGTCTGACATCTACCACTTGCTAGTGGTTCGCCTAAATCTCTCAGAGTTCGGCTCCGGCTGAGACCAAGGGAAGGAAAGATCCGCCTGGAATGTAGCAGAAATCTAGTAAATCCTGCTTGGGGTAATCCGGTTCCATTTGGGATAATTTATCCGATCCTCCGGGATAGTTAGGAATTACCTTGACGATGTAAAACATCAGCAAGAGATTCTACCAAACTCGAGAAAACTTATGAGCCTCTCTCCACAGAAGTCTGCCCGAGAATCCGCACTGATTCCCGGCGATCGGCTGCAGTTTATTCTGGACCGCCTGGATAAGCAAAATGCATGTACCTACGAGGAACTTGCAGGGCTGCTACAGGTTTCGACCATGACAATTCGGCGCGACCTTGAGAGGCTGGTCCGACAGGGGGCGGTGATCAAGACGGTCGGTGGGGCCCAACGAGCCCATGCACCCTCCTACTTGTATGAGACGGCAGTGTACTCCCGGCTGGCGGTGCATCGCGCGGAGAAACGTGCAATCGCATCGCGGGCGCTCGATTTGATTGCCGCCCAGTCTACGATTTTTATCGACGGCAGCACCACCTGTTTGGAATTGGCCCGGTGCATAGCGAAGGAAAGAAAAGGCCTGACGATTGTGACGAACTCCGCCCTGGCCTGCTTGGAGTTGGGCAAGAGCGGCGGCAACACGATTATCGGCATCGGTGGGCAGTACGACGCCAATAGCCTCTGTTACGTCGGGCCGCAGGCGGATGACTTGGCCAAGGAACTTTTCCTCGATATCGCATTCGTCGGCACAAAGGCACTTCTACCGACCGAAGGCACGTTCGAATCTTCCCTCCCCACCTTTCGAATCAAGCAGATCGTCGCCGGGCGGTGCGCCCGATTGGTTCTTCTGGCTGATCACTCCAAAATTGGCCAACGTGCCTTGAGCAAGGTGCTCAACATCACGCAAATTCATACGGTGGTAACGGACGACCAAGTTCGCCCGGAAGATCTTGCCGTACTGGCCAAAGCCGGCCCGAAAGTAAACGTTGCCCCCAGGTTGAATGCACGACTTGAAAGGACCGCCGATGTCGCTTGAACGCGTAGAGAAGCTGATGGCCGACGCTCGTCATGGAGGCTATGCCATCGGTTATTTTGAAAGCTGGAACTTGGAGTCGTTGCAAGGCGTGCTTGATGCCGCCGAAGCCGTCCGCGCTCCGATCATTATCGGTTTCAACGGTGAGTTCCTTTGTCATCCCGGCCGTCGTGCGGCGGAGCGACTAGCCCTTTACGGGGCACTTGGCAAGGCGGCGGCTGAGTCGTCGTCAGTGCCGTGCGGGTTTATTTTCAACGAATGCCCGAACGATGCCTGGGTCATGGCCGCGGCCGAGTCGGGGTTCAATCTCGTGATGCCCGTCGATTCGCAGGCGTCGTACGACGATTATCTCCGGCGGGTGAAACGGATTGTGGAGTTTTCGCACCAGCGCTGCGTGGCGGTCGAGGCTGAGCTTGACGAGTTGCCCTGCGGTGCCTCAGGGCGCGTGGAAGGTGAGACTGCGCTCACGAATCCGGCCGTGGCAGAGCGATTCGTGCGCGAGAGCGGGGTGGATCTTCTGGCAGTCAGCGTCGGCAACGTGCACATCCGCACCAGCGGCGAGCAAGCCCTGAACTTGGAGCATCTGGCCGCTCTCACTGAGCGGGTCCGGGTGCCGTTGGTCCTGCATGGAGGCAGTGGCATTTCCGCCGACTCTATCAAAGAGGCCATCCGGCTTGGTATTGCGAAGGTGAACTATGGAACGTATGTTAAGCAAAGGTACCTCGCGACGGTGCGGGCAGCACTTGCTGCGAACCCGAGCAATCCGCACGAACTGTTGGGACTGGGCGGCAAATACGACGTGATGGTCGCCGGCCGATTGGCTGTGCGCGAGGCGGTGCTCGAGCGGATCGAAATACTGGGGTGCTGCGGGAAAGCCCGATGATCCCCGAGGGTAATCATCCTCTGAGCAAACAAAGAACAAGGTGATGCGAGCAGATAGGAGCGAGAGCACAAGGGCGGCTTTGGCTGGAATCGGATTGATGGCGATGCTAGTCACGGTGGCGTCGGCCTTGATCGGACCCGCCGCGGCAAGAGCCGGCGATGGCCCGGATCCCGTCTTTGAGAAGCCGGCGCCCGTGACCATGGCCGAACTGGCCAGGCAAGCTACACCGGGAGTCTCCGCTTTGGAAGTCAGCGATTATACTCCCGGCCATTATCAGGGTGCACTGACTCCCAGTCCGCCGCACGCCGATATGAACGCCAAGAAGGCCGTGGTCATCTTTTGGAAAGACCAACCCCAACAGTTCGTCTTCAGCCACGAAGCCAGTTATTGTCCGTACTTGGAACTGCCCAATGGGGCGGCCATGTGCAATCAGTTCTTCGAGGGCAACCTGGGCGAGGCGGAGCTGCTGAACAACATGGGCCGGAAAGAGAAGAACAGTTTTGTGGATATCATCCAGAGCGGTCCCGGGCGGGTTTGGGTGCGGTGGAGCTATTTTGCGGTCAACATGAACGACGACACGCAACCCCGATTGCGCGGTACCGAGGACTACTTTGCCTATCCCAACGGACTGGTCCTGCGCCGGGCGACCTACGCGAGCCTCATGCCGAACGACGTCATTGGCTTCAGCACGATGCCCGTCGAGTTGTTTGGTGTGGCCCCGGTTGGCTCGACGATCAAGGACTTGTTCCCACGTGACGCGGAACATGGGGACTACCTTACCCATGTCGTGCTCGATCTCTACAGTGATCGGCGGTATGACATCTACTGGGACGAAAACGGGGGTGCACGACGTCGTGGTGACGATGCGACACTTGATGCCATCTCGCGGTCACCCGGTTGCGCCTTGGTGCTGCCATTCCGGCAGGGATTCCTCTTCGCCGTGCTCGGCGACGCCAGCGGTTTTCCGGCGGGCAAAAACCAATTGATCGATCATTGCACGCCGGGAGCCGAAGGCGGCGCTGGTTGGGGGACCGGATTGTGGGATCATTGGCCGATCGGATGGTTGAATTCGCAGACTTCCCCATGGAAGCCGGGATCTCCGTATGCGTATAGCTTTGGGTCGGTCGGCCAATTTTTTGTCCCGGATGGGAAAAGGA
>JBAZMN010000085.1:0-6572 GCA_041649735.1 Opitutaceae bacterium
CATGTCCCGATCCATCCGGAGAAAAAATCGCCAGGAGCCCGCCGCCTGGGCCGGAGGGGGTATTGCCTCGGCCACCGATGATCCCCCTGACCGGTCCCGAGTTCATTGACCGCGTCGCCAGCCCCGGCATGCATCAAGCGTGACTGGGAAAGCCTGATGACGACCGGTTTCCTGCTCCTCCTGGCTGCGTTCGGAATGTTCGCCGGCATCCTGGCCGCCCGGGTTTCGTCGCGCCTCTGGCTCGTGCTGTTGCTGGGAGGAACGGGCGCGGCGCTGGCCGCGGCGATCACCGTCTTGGGCGGAGGGGCGGCCTGGGAGTGGCGGAGCAGCTTCCCGGTGTGCGGCGAATTGCTGCATCTGCGGCTCGACGGCGTGAGTGCCATGTTCCTGGCGCTGCTGGGGATGATCGGGGGCAGCGGCGCCATCTATGCGCGCGAATATTGGCCGGACCAGGCCCATCCGCGTTCCGCCCGCGCCGGCCGCTTTTGGTGGAGCCTGCAAATACTGAACATGGGACTGGTCCTGCTGTCGTCGAACGGACTGCATTTTCTCATCGGATGGGAGCTGTTCACCCTCAGCAGCTATTTTCTGATCACGCTTGCCCACCAGCGCCGCGAGGTGCGCGCCGCCGGCTGGCTTTATCTCGCGGCGTCCCATGCCGCCACGGTCTGCCTTTTCGGTTTTTTCGCCCTGCTCGCCGTCCGCACCGGCAGCTGGGAGCTCGGACCCATGCTGGAGCAGGCGCGGCTGGCGCCGTTGTTCTGGCTGGCCCTGTTCGGCTTCGGGGTGAAGGCCGGCCTGTTTCCTCTCCATGTCTGGCTGCCCTCGGCGCATGCCAACGCGCCCAGTCATGTCTCGGCCATGCTCTCGGGCATGGCGCTCAAGATGGGCATTTACGGCCTCGTGCGCTTCAGCGGCTGGCTGCCCTTGCCGTCGGAGGCGGGCTGGGTGGTGGCCGCGCTCGGCGTCGTCAGCGCGGTGCTGGGCGTGGCCTTTGCCCTCGGCCAGCACGATCTCAAACGCCTGCTGGCCTATCATAGCGTCGAGAACATCGGCATCATTCTCATCGGACTCGGATTCGCCCTGATCGCGGTGCGGCACGGCCATGCCGCGTGGGGACAACTGGCGCTGGCCGGCGGGTTGCTGCACGTCTGGAATCACGGACTGTTCAAGTCGCTGCTGTTCCTGGGCGCGGGCTCGGTCCTGCACGCGACGGGCACACGCGAAATGAGCCGGCTCGGCGGACTCTGGCGGGCGATGCCGTGGACCGCCGGTCTGTTTGCGCTCGGCGCCGTGGCGATTTCCGGGCTGCCGCCGCTCAACGGCTTTATCAGCGAATGGCTGGTTTATCTCGGACTGTTCGACGCGGTCAACGCGCGGGGCGCCGCGGCGCTGGCCGCCATGGCGGCGGTGGTGCTGCTGGCGATGACCGGCGCGCTGGCCCTGGCGTGTTTCACCAAGGTGTGCGGCGTGGTCTTTCTCGGGGCGCCGCGCTCGGCGGCCGTCGGGCGCGCCCACGAAAGCGGACTGCTCATGCGCGGACCGATGCTCGCGCTGGCCGGTGCCTGCCTGGCGATCGGCCTGGCACCGGTCGTGTTCTGGCCGGCCGTGGTGCGCGCCACCGCGGCGTGGAACCCGGCCTGGAGCAGCCTGACGGCGCCGGCCTCGCTGCCCCTTATCGGCGCGGCGAATCTCGCCCTGGCGGTGGCCGCGGTCCTGGCGGCGGCGCTGTTGTGGCAGCGCACGCGGCGCCGGGGCCTGCGCCGCGCCCTGACCTGGGATTGCGGTTACGCGGCCCCCGCGGCCCGCATGCAATATACGGCCGGGTCGTTTGCCGGCATCATTGTCGAGTGGTTTGCCTGGATCATGCGTCCGCACCGCCGCGAGCATCGGCCGGAGGGGGCGTTTCCTCTGCAGGCGGCGGTCGAGGACCATACCCCGGAAACCGTGCTCGAATGCGTGATCGCACCGCTGGGCGCGCTGGTGCTGCGGGTCGCCCACGCCGCTCGACGCTTGCAGCACGGGCGGGTCCAGACCTATCTGCTTTACCTCGTCGCGGGCATCACGGCCCTGGCGGTCCTGGTCCTGGCCGGAGGCCGGTCATGAACGTCCGCCGCCGCCCTGCCCGCCTGAGCCCGCCACCGCCCGGATTTTTTCACGCATCATGTATCTGAATCTCGTCCAGATCGCCGAATCGTTCGGCGTTTCGGAAAACGTCGTGGAGGATTGGATCCGCCATGAAGGGCTCCCGCACACGCTCGACCGCGGCCGGCTTTTGTTCGACCGGACGCAGGTGGCCGAGTGGGCGGCAACGCGCGGGCTGGCGGCCAAGGCGGGCTTCCTGGCGCCGGAGCCGCTCATCTCGGCTGCGGGCGGCGGGCTCGAACCGCTGCTGCGCACCGGCCGGATCTGGCGCGACGTGCCGGCCGCCGCCGTCCCCGGCGTGTTCGACCAGGTGGTCAACGCCCTGTCCGGCACGCCGCCGCCGATCCGCCAGCTGCTCGTGCAGCGGATGCATGCCCCGGAGGGCGTGACCCCCGCCCCGGTGGGCGGCGGGTTCGCGTTGCCGCACCTCGGCACCCGCGTCGCGCTCGGCCGCGATTCCGGCACGATTGCGCTGCTGCTCCTGCGGGAGCCCTGGGCTCTGGCCGGCCCGCCGCCGGATGCAATTCCGGTCACGCGGCTGTTTTTCTTCATTGCGCCGTCGCCGCGGGCGCACCTCGACGTGTTGGGACGGATCTGCCGCCTGATCGCCCACGGGCCGCTGCGCGATCTGATCCTGCGCAGCGCCCCGGATGAGGAAATCTTCCACGCAGTCGCCGTGGCCGACGAAGCAACCGTGAGCGCCCGCCAGCAAAAGGCCAAACCGTGACCCCGGGACTGCTCTTGGCACTCGCCGCGGGCGGACTGCTGGCCGGCCTGATCTTCGGCCCGGGCCGGCCCCGGGTTTGGCTTGCCCTGACCCTGACCGGCAACGCCGCCGCCCTTGGCGCCGCCCTGCTGGTGCTTTTCCACGGCGCCGATTGGACGTGGCGCGGCGGCTGGCCGGTGGCCGGCGAGCTGCCCTGGCTGCGGCTCGACGGGATCAGCGCGTGGTTTCTGGCGCTGCTCGGCGTGGGCGGCGGAGCGGGCGCGGTCTACGCTCAGGAATACTGGGCCGATGCGCACCATCCCGACTCGGCCCCGCGGAGCCGGCGGTGGTGGAACGCGATGGGCCTGAGCATGGGGCTCGTCCTCCTCTCGTCCAACGGGCTGCACTTCCTCATCGCCTGGGAGCTGTTCGCGGTCAGCAGCTATTTTCTGGTCACCCTGGACCGGGAGCGGAAGGAGGTGCGCGCCGCCGGCTGGCTGTATCTCGCGGCCTCGCACGCCGGCACGCTCTGCCTCTTCGGCTTCTTCGCCCTGCTCGCGGTGCGCACCGGCAGCTGGGAGCTCGGCCCCCTGCACGACCACGCGGACCTGGCACCGCTGTTCTGGCTGGCCCTGTTCGGCTTCGGCGTCAAAGCCGGCCTGTTTCCGCTCCATCTCTGGCTGCCCTCGGCGCACGCCAATGCGCCCAGTCACGTCTCGGCGCTCATGTCCGGCGTCGCCATCAAGATGGGGATCTATGGCATCGTCCGCTTCAGCGGCTGGCTGCCGGTTCCCGCCGCGGCCGGCTGGGTGGTGATCAGCCTCGGCGCGGTCAGTGCGCTGGTGGGCATCACCTTCGCCCTGGCGCAGAACGACCTCAAGCGCCTGCTGGCGTATTGCTCGGTCGAGAATGTCGGCATCATCATGGTCGGCCTGGGCGGCGCCCTCCTGGGCGCGAGGCACGGGGAGGCGCCGTGGGGACGCCTGCTGCTGGCCGGAGCGCTGCTGCACATCTGGAATCACGGCCTGTTCAAATCCCTGCTCTTTTACAGCGCCGGCTCGGTGCTGCACGCCACCGGCACCCGCGAAATCAGCCGTCTCGGCGGACTGTGGCGGGCGATGCCGTGGACCGCCGCCCTGTTTGCGCTCGGCGCGGCCGCGGTTTCCGGGCTGCCGCCGCTCAACGGCTTTGTCAGCGAATGGCTGGTCTATCTCGGCCTGCTGGACGCGGCGGCGGGCCATGGCCGGCCCGCCTGGGCGGCCATGCCGGCGGCGATCATGCTGGCCATGGCCGGGGCGCTGGCTCTGGCGGGTTTCCTGAAAGCCGGGGCGCTGGTCTTCCTCGGCGCGCCGCGGACGCCGGCGGCGACGCACGCCCATGAAGGCGGGCGATTGCTGCGCGGTCCGATGCTCGCCCTCGCCGGCGCGTGCGTGGCGGCCGGCCTCGCCCCGCTCCTGCTCTGGCCGGCGGTGGCGCGGGCGGTGGCGGCCTGGCATCCCGCCTGGACGGCGGGGCCGGCGCCGGCGGCGCTGACCACCCTGAGTCTGGCGCAGGTGGTCCTGGCGGTGCTTTTTCTCGCGGCCGGCGTGGCGTTGTGGCGCCGGGTGCGCGCCTGCGGCCTGCGCCGCGCCCCGACCTGGGATTGTGGCTTTGCGGCGCCCACCGCGCGGATGCAATACACGGGCGGCTCCTTCGCCGGGATCACGACCGGCTGGTTTTCCTGGCTGTTGCTGCCGGAACGCCTGCTCCGCCGTCCGCGCGGTCCGTTTCCCGCGCAGGCCGGCCGCTCGGAGTATCTGCCGGAAACCGTGCTGGAAAGAATCGTGGTCCCGGCGGGCGAGGCGGTGATGCGGGCATCCACCGCCGCGCGCCGGTTGCAGCACGGCCGGCTGCAATTCTATATCGTCTATCTGGCGGGCGGCCTCATCGTGCTCGCCCTGCTGGTCTGGTTGGAAGGAATGCCGTGATCATGATCCTGGAAATTCTGCTTCGCCTGGTGTTGTGGTTGCTGCTCGCGCCACTCCTGCCGGGCATCATCAACAAGGTGAAGGCCTGGGTGGCGGGCCGCCGCGGCCCGCCGGTGCTGCAGCTCTACTACGACCTGGCCCGCCTGTGGCGGAAAAGCGCCGTGTTGAGCACGCTGGCGTCGCCCGCCTTTGTGGCGGGTCCGGCCGTGGCCTGGGTCGCGCTGGCGGGCGCCGCGCTGCTCATGCCGCTGGGGCCGGCGGGCGGCGCGGTGAGTTTCCGGGGCGATGTGCTGCTGCTGGTGTACCTGTTCGCCGTGGCCCGGTTCTGCACCGCCTGGGCCGCGCTCGAGACCGGCTCGGCCTTCGAAGGCATGGGGGCGGCGCGCGAGGTCAGCTATGCGGTGCTGGCCGAGGTGGCGCTCATCACCGCCGTGTTGTCCCTCAGCGTGCAGACCGGGAGCGTCACCCTGGTTACCATGCTGGCGCCGGCGACGGGGGCTGGCGCGGTGCTGCTGGCCGGCGGACTGTTTGCCGTGCTCCTGGCGGAGAACTGCCGGGTGCCCTTCGACGATCCCAACACCCACCTGGAGCTGACGATGATCCACGAGGTCATGGTCCTTGATCACAGCGGCCCGCCCTTCGCCGTGATCCTGCACGGGGCGTCGCTGAAGCTGATGCTCTTTGCGGTCCTGCTGAGCCAGGCGGTGCTGCCGGTGGCCGAGTTGACGCCGGCGGCCGCGACCATCGTGCTGGCCGGGGCGGTGCTGGCGGTGACGGTCGGCGTCGGGCTGGTCGAGTCGCTGCTGGCGCGCTTCGCCTTCCGGCGCGTGCCGCTGTTGTTGACGACGGCGTTTCTGCTGTGTCTGTTCGCCCTCCTGCTGGCCTGGAAAGGCGGGGCGGCATGAACACGACCGTCAATCTTTTGATCGGCCTGGCGATGGGGCTGAATCTGCTGGCGCTGGCCAGCAGCCGGCTGCCCTCCGTCATCCGCACGGTCGCGGTGCAGGGCGTCGCGCTCGGGGTGATGCCGCTGCTCATCGAGGAGCATCTCGACTGGATGGTGGTGCTGGTGGCGCTGGCCACGGTCGTGGTGAAGGGATTCATCATCCCCGCCCTGCTGCGCCGGGCGATGCGCACGGCGAACATCGACCGCGAGGTGGAACCGTTCATCGGCTTCGTGCCCTCGCTGCTCCTGGGCGCCGGCGGAACCATCGCCGGCGTGGCGGGGGCGCGGCTGCTGCCCTTGCTGCCCGAGCATGCCGGCACGCTGCTGGTCGCAGGCGCGCTCGCCTCGATCTTCACCGGGTTTGTGCTGCTCATCGGACGGGTGAAGGCGATTTCCCAGGTCTGCGGCTATCTGATCCTGGAAAACGGCATCTACCTCTTCGGCCTTTTGCTCATCCGTTCGACTCCCCTGCTGGTTGAGTCCGGCATCCTGCTGGACCTGACCGTGGGCGTGTTCGTGATCGGCATCATCGTCGACCGCATTCAGCGCGCCTTCGATTCCCTCGACACGCGCAAACTCACCGTCCTTCGCGAATGAAAGCCTGGTTGCTCATCATCGTCCCCCTGGCGGGCGCGGCGCTCGCGGCGGTCTGGCCGCACGAGCGGACCCGCCCGTGGTTTCTGCCGGCGGTCGGCCTCATCCACACCGGCATCGCCCTGTGGCTGCTGGTGAACCCGCCGCCGCTCGCGCCGGACGCCTGGTTCGGCTTCGATCCACTGGCCCGGGCGGTGCTGCCGGCGGTGTCGCT
>JBAZMN010000086.1:0-6536 GCA_041649735.1 Opitutaceae bacterium
CAGCGCAACTCCGGCATCGTCTTCGACCTCCTGACCCACCTCGCCAAGGAAAACGGCCAGGCCGTCATCATCGTCACCCACAACCCCGAGATTGCCGGCCGCTGCGACACCGTGCGGCCCATGCGCGACGGGATCTTCCTCTAGCAATAGTTTCCAGCGGGCGCTGGAAACTGAAAGTTCGCCTGCGGCGAACGCCTTCAGGAAAGGGGTCCGCCATGCCTCTGCGCATATTTTGCCATTATTTTTGTGATTAGTTATGCCAATCCATGCGCAGCATTGTCTAATGATTCCCGGAACGCGCTGACGGCGGGCAAATTTTGGTTTACATCCTGGAGACCAATACGCTTCCTCTTGCCTTGACCTCTAATCACTTCGCAACGAATCCGTGAACCAGCACTGTTCGCGTAAATCATTTCTCACCAGATTGTCGGGGCTGATGGCGGCGGCCGGTTTGGCCCCCCGACTGCTCGCAAAAGCCGCGCCTCCGTCCGTCCGTCCGTGTGCGCCCCTGGCGCCACGGCCCGAGCCGCGTTCCGTGCCGCGCCGCGCGGATTCCGTGTAACCCGCCGGCGGTGTCCATCCGGAGACGATCTGGCCCATGTCGCATGTATTTCCGAAGTGGTCGAACGCGCTGCCGCTGCAGATCATCCTCTACCTGTTCGTCCTCGGCGGCACGGTCACGGCGGGAGTCACCTACTACTGCACGCCCAAATATCTCCGCGTTGGCTACGCCCCGGTGCAGCCCGTGCCCTACGACCACAGCCTGCACGCCGGGCAGCTCGGCCTCGACTGCCGCTACTGCCACAGCAACGTCGACCAGTCGGGTTTCGCCAACCTGCCGACTTCCCAGACCTGCATGAACTGCCATTCGCTGGTCAAGCCCCAGAGCCCCTTGCTGGCCGTCGTGCGCGCCAGTTATCAGAGCGGCGAGCCGGTGCCGTGGGTGCAGGTCCACAAGGCGCCCGACTATGTCTACTTCAACCATGCGGTGCATGTGAACCGCGGCGTCAGTTGCGTCGAGTGTCACGGCCAGATCAACGAGATGCCCGTGGTCTACCATGCCAAGTCGCTAAGCATGAAATTCTGCCTCACCTGCCACCGCGATCCCGCCTCCTTCCTCCGGGCCCCGGCGGACGTCTACAACCTTGATTCGCCGACTCTCGCCGCGCAGGGACGCGCCGCCGAAGCCGCCCGCCTCATCCATGACTGGAAGATCAAACCGCCGGAGAGCTGCTCCGGCTGCCACCGATGAAACGCCAGTTTGATCATCCCGCCCCATCGGAACGCGAACTAAACGGCCCGCGTTACTGGCGCAGCCTCGACGAGCTGGCCGCCACGCCCGGTTTTCGCGCCTACCTCGAACGCGAGTTTCCGGAGGAAGCATCACGACTCGATGGCGTCGACCGCCGCCAGTTTTTCAAGCTGATGGCGGCCTCTTTCGCCCTCGGCGGCATCGGCCTGGCCGGCTGCCGGCGGCCGGAAGCCTACGTGCTGCCCTACGGCAAATCGATGGAGGAGGTGAAGGACGGTCTGCCCCTGTATTTTGCCACCGCCATGCCGCTGCGCCGGGCCGCCATTCCGCTCGTCGCCGAAACCTATCAGGGCCGTCCGACCAAGCTGGAAGGCAATCCCTCCTACCAACCTCATGGCGGCGCCAGCAGCCTGATCGCGCAGGCCTCGCTGCTCGACCTTTACGATCCCGACCGCGCCACGACGCACCTGAAGGACGGTGCGGCATTGACCGCCGCGGCCCTCAACGACCTGCTTGCCGCCGTCGGCAAGAAATATGCGGAGGGGAGGGGCGCCGGTCTGGCTTTTCTGGCCGAGTCGTCCAGCTCGCCCACGCGGGCCGCGCTGGTCGCCCGGCTGCGGGAAAGCCTGCCTGCGGCCGTCTGGGCCGAATACGAGCCCGTGATCGACGAGCCGCCGGTCGAGGCCGCGCGGATTGCGTTCGGGCGCGACGTGAAGCCGGTCTACCGGTTGGCGGCGGCCCGCCGCGTGGTCAGCCTCGACAGCGATTTTCTCCAGACCGGGCCCGCGGCGCTGGCGGATGCACGCAACTTTGCCCGGGGCCGGCGCGTCGCCTCGCCGGCCGGGGCCGACCGGATGAACCGCCTGTACGTGGCGGAGAGCGGGCTCACCATCACCGGCGCGATGGCCGACCACCGCCTGCGCATCGCCAGCAGCCATGTGCCGGCGCTGGCCGCGGCGCTCGCCGGCCGGGTGCTGGGCACGGATGCCTACGCTCCGCTCGCCGCCGGCCTCGACGTGAAGCCGGAATGGATCGCCGAGTGCGCCGCCGATCTGCTCGCCCATCGGGGCGGAAGCCTGGTGCTGGCCGGGGCCCATCAACCGGTCGCGGTGCATGCGCTCGCCTATCTGATGAACGCCGCGCTGGGCAACATCGGCCGGACGGTCGATTTTGTCGCCGCGGAGCCTGCCGGTGCAGCCACGATCCAGCAGCTGGCCGCCGTCATCAAGGCCGGCTCCGTCAAGACCCTGTTCATCCTCGGCGGCAATCCCGCCTACAACGCCCCGGCCGATCTCGACTGGATGGCGCTGCAAAAGTCGGTGCCCGAGGTCATCCGGTACGGCTACTACGTCGACGAAACCTCGGCGCTGGCCGGCGTGCACATCGCCGCCACGCATTATCTCGAGTCCTGGGGTGATGCCCGGACGGCCGACGGCACGATCGTGCCGGTCCAGCCGATGATCCTCCCGTTGTTCGACGGGATGAACGAGCTCAGCCTGCTGACCCACGTCCTCGGCGATGCGGTCACCGATCCCTACACGCTCGTCTACCATACCATCACCGGCCTGACCGGCGGCGATCCGGAAAAAACCTTCCGCCGGTTCCTGTACGACGGCCTGCTGGAAGGCACGGCTTATCCGCCGGTCGGCGGCCTGTCGCCGCGCGCCGACGCCGCCGCGGCGATTCTCGCTGCCGCCCCGAGGAAACCGGTGGTGGGGGCGCAGTCCCTCGAAGTGCGCTTCGCGGCCGACTACAAGACCGACGACGGCCGCTTTGCCAACAACGGCTGGCTGCAGGAGTGCCCCGATCCCATCACCCGGCTGACCTGGGACAACGCGATCCTCATTTCACCGCGCCTGGCCGGGGAGCTGAATATTCTTCCGCCCTTGAGCGGAGTGCTGCCGGTGGCGCGGGACGAAGCCGCCGACTGGATCAACGGCCGGGAGCAGGCGCATGTCGGCGTGGTGAAGCTGGGCGGCCGCACCGTGCGCGGACCGCTGCAGATCCAGCCCGGCCTTTCCAACTACACCATCATCCTGCCGCTGGGCTATGGCCGCACGCGGTCCGGCCGCGTCGGCACCGGCGCCGGTTTCAACGCCTCTGCCGTGCGCACAGGCGGGACCATGCACGTTGCCACCGGCGCCACCATCGAAATCATCCCGGACGAGCGGTACACGCTGGCGAATACGCAGGAGCATTGGTCGCTCGAAGGCCGCGACCTCATCCGCGAGGCCAATGTCGACGAGTTCAAGGCCAACCCGGCGTTCGCCGCGGCGCTCGGCCTGGAGGCCCACAGCCCGCCCTACGACCCGGAAAGCGCGCAGCGGCCGCTGGAGGAAAAGGCCACGGAAATTCCGCGCGGCAACTCGCTCTACACGACGCCGAAGTTCGACGGCCTGCACCAGTGGGGCATGTCGATCGACCTCAACACCTGCATCGGCTGCCAGGCCTGCGTCATCGCCTGTCAGGCGGAGAACAACATTCCCATCGTCGGCAAGGATCAGGTGGTCCGCGGTCGTGAGATGCACTGGATCCGCATTGACCGCTATTATTCCGACGGGCGCATCGCCACCGGCGCCTTTGGCGGGGCGGACAACCGCTCCATTCCGGAGGATCCCCAGGTATCCCTTGAGCCCATGGCCTGCCAGCAGTGTGAGCTGGCGCCCTGCGAAATGGTCTGCCCGGTCAACGCCACCGTGCACGACAACGAGGGTCTCAATGTCATGGCGTACAACCGGTGCGTGGGCACGCGCTATTGCGCCAACAACTGCCCCTACAAGGTCCGCCGGTTCAATTATTTCGACTGGAACAAGCACGCCACGGACGCCCTCTACCTGGGGCCGCTCGGCCACCAGCAGGAGATGCCCGAGCTGCTCAAGATGGTGCGCAACCCCGAGGTGACCGTGCGCATGCGCGGCGTGATGGAGAAATGCACCTACTGCGTGCAGCGGATCGAAAACGCCAAGATCCAGCAGAAGGTGAAGGCCGCGCAGGCCGGTAATCCGGGCGACGTGCTCGTGCGTGATGGCGCCGTCCGGACCGCCTGTCAGCAGGCCTGCCCTGTCGAGGCCATCGTGTTCGGCAACCTGCTCGACCCCGAGAGCGCGGTGCGGAAGGCCAAGGCGCAGCCGCGCGATTATGCCGTGCTCGGCTACCTTAACGTCCGGCCGCGCACCACCTATCTCGGCAAGCTGCGCAACCCCAATCCGCGGATGCCGGACTACGCCGAACTGCCGCTCAGCCGGCGGGAATCCAACCTTAAAAATCACTCCGCGGCCGAAACCGGCCGGCCGGAGAGCGCGGACCGGAAACCGGAGGGTAACCACGCATGAGCCATGCGGAAATCAGTACCGCCCCGCTGCCGGCCGTCCTTGAGGAGGTCAAACCGGCGGTTTTGCCGCGTCCGGTGCTGGTGGGGAACAACCGCAGCTTCTCGTGGATCACCGAGAAGATCTGCGGCATCATCGAGGGGCCGACCCCGACCTGGTGGTGGGTGTGCTTCGGCGTCGCGGTGTTCGTCGCCTCCTTCACGGTCGCCGGCCTTACCTACCTCGTCGGCACCGGCGTCGGCGTGTGGGGGCACCGCAACCCGGTCAACTGGGCGTGGGACATCGTCAATTTCGTCTTCTGGATCGGCATCGGTCACGCCGGGACGCTGATCTCCGCCATCCTCTGCCTGCTGCGGCAGAAATGGCGCACGTCGATCAACCGCGCCGCCGAGGCCATGACGATCTTCGCGGTGGTCTGCGCCGGCATCTTCCCGCTCTTCCACGTCGGCCGCGTCTGGATGGCCTGGTATCTGTTCCCGCTGCCGAATTCCAACGGCATCTGGCAGAACTTCCGCTCGCCGCTGGAATGGGACGTGTTTGCGGTCTCCACCTACGGCACGGTCTCGGTGCTGTTCTGGTATGTCGGCATGATCCCCGACCTCGGGGTGCTGCGCGACCGGTTCACCGCCGCCGGCCAGCGGGTGCGCGCCTTTCTCTACGGGCTGTTCGCCATGGGCTGGCGCGGCTCCAACCGGCACTGGAGCAATTACGAGATGGCCTACCTCATCCTCGCGGGCATCGCGACGCCGCTGGTGCTGTCGGTGCACACCATCGTGTCGTTCGACTTCGCCGTCTCGCTGATCCCCGGCTGGCACACCACGATTTTCCCGCCGTATTTCGTCGCCGGCGCGATCTATTCGGGCTTCGGCATGGTGCTCACGCTCATGCTGCCCCTGCGGGCCGTCCTCAAGCTGGAGGACCTGGTCACGCAGTACCACATCGACAACATGTGCAAGATCACCCTGGCGACCGGGTCGATGGTGGGCTACGCCTACATGATGGAGTTCTTCATCGCGTGGTACGGCGCGAATCCCAACGAGAGCTTCACCTTCATCAACCGGGCGTTCGGCCCCTATGCCTGGGCCTACTGGACGATGGTGACCTGCAACGTGATCGTGCCGCAGTTCTTCTGGTTCAAGGGCGTGCGCCGCAACACCGCGCTGGTCTGGGCCCTCTCCATTCTCGTCAATGTCGGCATGTGGATGGAGCGGTTTGTCATCATCGGCACCTCGCTGGCCCGCGATTTCCTGCCCTCGAGCTGGGGCTATTATTCGCCGACGGTCGTGGAAATCTTCACCTTCTTCGGCACCTTCGGCGTCTTTTCCACGCTCTTCCTCCTGTTCATCCGCTTCCTGCCCATGATGCCGATGGCCGAAATCAAGGCGGTCACGCCGCAGGCGGATGCCCACGCGCATCACTGATGCCGCCCGCCCTCCCACTTTCACGCTCACCCTCACTTTCACTCTCATGTCTGCCAAGCCCTACGGCCTGATTGCCATGTTCGACACCCCCGCCGAGATCATGCATGCGGCGGAGGGGGTGCGCGATGCCGGCTTCAAGTTCTGGGACGTCATCACCCCGTTTCCGATCCACGGCATGGACCGGGCCATGGGCGTGCGGCGCTCGCTGGTGCCGCGGATTTCTCTCGCCGGCGGCCTCCTCGGCTTCACGACCGGCATGACGCTCATCTGGTGGTCCGGGGCGTACAACTTCAAGCTCACGGTCGGCGGCAAGCCGCTGTTCAGCCCGCTGTTCGCGTTTCCGATCTCCTACGAGCTGACGATCCTGTTCACCGCCTTTGCGACCATCATCGGCATGTTCGTGCTCAACCGTCTGCCCATGCACTATCACGCCGTGATGAAGCAGCCCTATTTCCAGCGCGCGACCGACGACCGGTTCTTCGTGGTGATCGAGGTCCGCGATCCGTGCTATGATTCCGCCGCCACCCGGGCGCT
>JBAZMN010000087.1:0-6521 GCA_041649735.1 Opitutaceae bacterium
CGATCTCCTCGACCGGCTGCACGCACGACACCACGGGCTGGTTCTTGTTGCCCAGATAAACGACGCCGGGGACGGGCTTGAGCTCCCCGATGTGAATGGTCTGGCCGACGTGGAGTTCGGTCACGTCCACGGCGATAAACGCCGGCAGGTCCTTCGGCAGACAGCGGATCCGGAGGGTGTGCGACGCCACCTCGAGCACGCCGGCCTCGTTCTTCACACCGGTGGACTCACCCGACATGTGCACCGGCACGTTGATCTCCATCTTCTCGTCGGCCTTGACTTCGTGAAGGTCGACGTGGAGGTAGCGGTCCGTCATCGGATCCTGCTGCACCTCCTGCAGGATGGAAAGGGGCTTGTCACCGGCGCCGGTGAGCTCGATCAGCGCGGCATTGTCGCCGATGGCCTTGACCAAGCGGGTGAATTCCGGGCCGTCCACCGAGAGCGTGACGGGGGCCGTATGCTTGCCATAAAGAATCGCCGGGATGCGATCCTGCTTGCGCAGCCGGCGGGAGGCGCTGCGGCCCGTACCCTCGCGCGGCGAGACATTGAGCGTAAACTGTTGTTTCATGGTTTCGTTCCCCCTGTCGCCCCGGAAATGGAGGCAGGCGTAATGGAAAAGGGTGCGAGGGTATAGGTCGCCCTCTGGCAAAAGCAAACAAAACTTTGGCGACCGGCGCCCCGCCAACCAGTTCTGGCGCAACTTCCTCCACGGCTTGCTCTTCGCCATGGCCGCCGGCAATCTCCCGGTGAGACCATGGTTGCGTTTCTCCTCCACTCCGGGCCGTGGATTGGCCAGACCAGGATGGTGCTGAACTGCCTGGATTTGCCGATTGCCGGAATTGGAGTGACATTTTCAACTTGGAGGCGCGTTTTTCACACCGACTTTCCAAGATGCGAAACCTCAAGCCCCTGCCTCTCCTCGGTCTGCTGGGAATCCTGACCATGTCCGCCCCGGCACAGAACCCACCGGCCAGCGTCGACCAGCGGGTCGACGCAATCATGAGCCGAATGACGCTCGAGCAGAAGATCGACCTGCTCGGCGGCGTCGATGAGTTTTTCATCCGCGGTTATGAGGAACTCGGCTGGCCCCGGCTGAAGATGGCCGACGGCCCGATGGGCGTCCGAAACTTCGGGCCCTCCACCGCCTATCCGGCCGGCATCGGGCTGGCGGCGACGTGGGATCCGGAGCTGGCGCGGAGCATCGGCGCCAGCATGGGCCGGGATGCCCGCGCCAAGGGCGTGCATTTCCTGCTCGGCCCGGGCGTGAACATTTATCGGGCGCCGATGAACGGGCGGAACTTCGAGTACTACGGCGAGGATCCCTGGCTCGGGGCGCGCACCGCGGTGGGTTTCATCGAGGGCGTCCAGGGCCAGGGCGTCGTCGCCACAATCAAGCACTATCTGGGCAACAACTCGGAGTTCGACCGGCACAACATCAACACGGAGATCGACGAGCGCACCGCCCGTGAAATCTACCTGCCGATCTTCGAGGCGGCGGTCAAGGAGGCCCGGGTCGGTGCGATCATGGATTCCTACAACCTGGCCAACGGGCAGCACCTGACGCAGAACGGCACGTTCAACACCGCCATCGCCAAGCAGGAATGGGGGTTCCGCGGCATCATCATGTCCGACTGGGAGGCCACGTACGACGGCGTGGCCGCCGCCAACGGCGGACTCGACCTGGAGATGCCGCGCGGCAAATTCATGAACCGCGCCACCCTCCTGCCGGCCCTCCAGGCGGGCAAAGTCGCGCCGGCCACCATCGATGACAAGGTGCGCCGCATCGTGCGTACCGCCGTCGAGTTCGGCTTCCTCGATCGCGAACAGACCGATCTGAGCATCCCGCGCTGCAGCGAGGAAAGCCGCAAAACCGCGCTCCGGGGAGCGGAGGAATCCATCGTGCTGCTCAAGAACGAGGGCGCGCTGCTGCCGCTGGACCGGGCGGCGATCAAGACCCTCGCCGTGCTGGGCCCCGCGGCTTATCCGGCCGTGCCCGTGGGCGGCGGGAGCGCAGCGGTGCAGCCGTTCAGCGCCGTCAGCTATCTGGAAGGCATCAGCCATGATTTCGGGGGCAGCGCCCGCGTGCTGTACAATCCGGGGCTTGTCTCCAGCGATGAGATCCTTGATGAAACCCGCTTCTCGACGGATGTGCAGGGCAATCAGCCCGGTCTGCGCGGCGAGTATTTCCCCACCGCGGATTTTTCCGGCCAACCGGATATGCGCACGGATGCCGGCATCAACTTCCACCGGATGAACGAGCACCGCGGGTCGGTCCGGTCGATCCGCTGGACCGGCTATTATCTTCCGTCCAAAACCGGAACGTACTGCTGGCTGATCCGCGGCGCCGGGCACGCTGTCACCCGGCTCTATGTCGATGGCAGGCTCGTGGATGAAGCGGCGGCGCACGAAGGCCAGACGCCGCGGTGGCGGGAAGTGCCCCTGGAGGGCGGCAAGGCGCACGCCGTCAGGGTCGAGTATGTCATCGGTGACACCTCGTATGAACAGGTCCGTCTGGGCGTGATTGCCGCCACGGACGTCGTCACCCCCGAGGCGCGGAAGATCGCCGCCGGCGCGGACGCCGCCGTGGTTTGCGTGGGTTTCAATCACGCCTCGGAAGGCGAAGGCGCCGACCGGTCCTTCCAACTGGGCGGCGGGCAGGACGAGCTCGTGCAGGCGGTGAGCGCGGTGAACAAGCGTACCATTGTCGTGCTGACGGCCGGCGGCAGCGTCGACGTCAGCCCCTGGATCGACCGCGTGCCCGTTTTGCTGCACGCCTGGTACGCCGGGCAGGAGGGCGGCCGCGCGCTGGCGCGGATCCTGTTCGGCGACGTCAACCCCTCGGGGCACCTGCCCATCAGCTTCGAACGCCGCTGGGAGGACAATCCGGTGCACGACAGCTATTACGTCAACGCGCCGGACAACACCGTGGTCTACCGGGAGGGTGTCTTCGTGGGCTACCGCGGTTACGAGCACAACGGAGTGAAGCCGCTCTTTCCCTTCGGTTTCGGGCTGAGCTACACGACGTTCGCCTTCAAGAATCTGCTCATCGCGCCGCTCACGCCGAAACCCGGCGGGAACGTCACGGTGTCGTTCGACGTGACGAACACCGGCGCGCGCCCGGGCGCCACGGTGGCGCAGCTTTATCTCGGCAACCCGACGGCGAGCGTGCCGCGCCCAATCAAGGAACTGAAGGGCTTTGCCCGCGTGGAATTGCAGCCCGGCGAGACCCGGCGCATCACCCTGCCGCTCGATCCGCGCGCCATGTCGTTCTGGGACGTGGCCACGCACGCGTGGAAGCAGGAGCCCGGCCGGTTCACGGTCGATGTCGGCCATTCCTCCGCGGACATCGACCTGCAGGGCAACTACAACGTTGCGCCGTAAAGCCTTTCCCCACCTCGACGGCAAGAGCGCGCGGCCGGGTGCTGTCACTATTCGTCGCACCCCGCCCGACTGAACCGCGGCGGGTTCACATTGACATTTGTGCGCCCAGTCCGTTTGGCATGGCGCAATGCCGTCACCCCTACCCGCCTGCGTATCGGTGCGCGATCTGACCAAGCGCTATGGCTTGGTCGCAGCGGTGGGCGGCATCAGTTTCGATGTGGCGGCGGGCGAAATCTTTGGCTTGCTCGGCCCCAACGGCGCCGGGAAGACCACGACGCTTGAATGCATCCTCGGCCTGCGTCGCCCGGACTCGGGCACGATCACCCTCGGCGGCATCGACGCCCTGGCGCAGCCCGAACAGGCCAAGGTGCTGGTCGGAGCGCAACTCCAGTCCGCGACGCTGCAGGACAAGATCACCCCGCGGCAGGCCCTGGAATTCTTCGCCTCCTTTTATCGTATACCCGCCGACAGCGGTGGGCTGCTCACCCGGTTCGCGCTGATGGACAAGGCTGACGCTCCCTTCGATTCGCTGTCGGACGGGCAGCAGCAGCGGCTGTTTCTGGCGCTGGCGTTCATCAACAATCCGCAGCTGGTCGTCCTCGACGAGCCGACGGCCGGCCTCGATCCCCAGGCCCGCCGGGAACTCCATCAGGTCATCATCGGCCTGCGGACCGCCGGGCGGACGGTCCTGCTCAGCACGCATGACCTGGAAGAGGCGCACCAGCTCTGCGACCGCATCGGCATCCTGGACCGGGGGCGAATCATCGCCGTGGCGACGCCGGCGGAACTGGTCGCCCGGGCCGGGACCAATGCGCGGGTGGCGGTGAAGACGATGAAGCCGTTTGACGCCACCCTGGCCCGGTCGTTGCCCGGAGTCGTGAGCTGCGAGCCGCAGGGGGACGGCTGGCTGCTCGGCACCACCGACGCAAACCGGACCGTCACCGGACTGGTGCAAAGCCTGGATGCGGCCGGCAATCAGCTGCGCGACCTGCAGATTTTCCGGCCCACGCTGGAAGACGTGTTTATCGAACTGACCGGGAGAGCCTGGCCCCCGCCCGCACCGGAGGACAAGGGATGAGCCAAAACTCCAGGTTCTCGGGGCTGCTCCAGCATCTGCTCCTGACGCTGCGCCTGAACTTTCGCAGCCGGCAGGCAATGATCTACGGCTACCTCGTGCCGGTTTTTTTCCTGCTGGCTTTCGGCAGTGTTTTCCGGAGCGACACCCCCCTGCTGCTGCACCAGATGGGGCAGCTCCTGACGATCAGCATCCTTGGCGGCGCCTGCTTCGGCCTGCCCACGGCCCTGGTCGCGGAACGCGAGCGCGGCGTGTGGCGCCGCTATCGTCTGCTGCCCGTCTCCACCGGCAGCCTCGTCACCGGCACGCTGGTGGCCCGGCTGATCATTGTGGGGCTGGCGGCGCTCCTGCAGATCGCGCTGGCCCGCCTGATTTATGGCACACCGCTGCCGCTGCACCCGGTGCAGGCGGGCGCCGCCTTTCTCCTGGTCGCCTCGTCCTTCCTCGGCCTCGGTCTGCTGGTCGCGGCCCTGGCCGACGATGTGCCGGCGGTCCAGGCGCTGGGACAGTGCCTCTTTCTGCCCATGATCATGATCGGCGGCGTAGGCGTGCCGCTGGCGGTGCTGCCCCTCTGGGCGCAACGGGTCGCGGGTTTCATGCCGGGCCGCTACGCCGTCGATGTCCTGCAGCGCTGTTGGAGCGAGCCGCAGGGCCTCCATGGCTCCGGCTTCAGCCTGGCCGCCCTCGCCGTGATCGGCGCCGCCGCGGGCAGTGCCGGGTCGAGCCTATTTCGCTGGGAAGCCGGCCGGTCGATCGGCCGGCCGGCCCGGGTCTGGGTTGCGGCGGCCTTGCTTTCGTGGATTGCCGTCGGCCTGACCGCGGTCCTGACAGGCCGGCTGCCACCGGTGCTGCCGGAAGGCGCGGCGTACGAGGCGATCACCGACGTCCAGATCAACACCATCACCTACCAGGACCTGCCCGGGGATAATGAATTCGTCACGCCGCTGGCCCCACCGTTCAAGAACCCCGCTGACCGGGCGGCCGTGGACGGATTTGCCGCGAAGCTCAAGACCTGGGCCCCGGCGCATCTGGACGACGCCGGGCAAAGCATTCGCAATCTGGTGGGCGTCGCGGCCATTGCCGACGTCAGCCAGGACTCCCGCGAGGGCAAGATCGCCCGGGTCGTGTTCGAGCAATTGCAGACGGATTTCGACCCGGATCAGCTCCGCCGCGCCCTGGCCTGGATTCTCCTGTGTCCCGACGACGGCACGGTGATCAACAACGTGCCGGAACTGGGCCTCCGGCGCCATCCACCCCGGGTCGCAATCCGGAGCCGAAGCGTGCTGTACGCCGGGAAATTCCTCGGCCGGCTCGTGGGCAAAATCCGCGACTGAGTATCATCTCCCGGGTGCGGCAGTGCCCATGCGCACCTCGTATGCGGGCAGGCACTCCTTCCACTCCACCCAGGGTGGATATACAATCGCTGTCGCCTGGCATGGCCGAAGACGCGGCGACCTACTTGGTCGCATGCCGTTTCCCCCTTATTCAGAGATTGCAGAAATCACTCATTCGCGCTAATCGCCTTGTACGCCGAGTTCGGCGTTTGTTGGCGCCATCTGCCCCGACCATCGTCATGAACCCCTTCCGTCTCGCCGCTGCCCTCCTGCTTTCCTGTTTCGGCGTATTCCTGCCCTCACTCCTGCCGGCCAGACCCAAATGGGATCCGGTCTCGGCCGCCGAATTAGCCGAGTCCAAGCCGCAGCTCGAATCCGGCGCCGCCGCCGAGATTCTGGATTACCGGATCGAAATCGATGACACCGACAGAGGTTGCCGCATCCGCAGCTGTCAACGCATCAAGATTTACGACCCTGCCCGGGCGGTCGAGGCCACTCGGTTCTCCCGCTTGTCTGTGGGCGAAGATAGTCCGCAACACAAATTGATCGTGCGGCTCACTCTGCCCGATGGCAGCAGCCAGGAATTCGGCAAGGAGCAGCTGCTCCAGCGCAACCTGCTGGAAGTGGGACATCCAGCCGGCTTTCTGGGCTGGATCACGTCCCGGGATTTCTGGAATTTGCAGGAAAAGTTCCTGGCGATCCCCGGCATCGTTCCGGGAGCGATCCTCGAC
>JBAZMN010000088.1:0-6516 GCA_041649735.1 Opitutaceae bacterium
GGCCCGCCGCCTCCGCCCAGGAAAAAACGTTTCCTGTTCTTCTGAGCGGCATGCCGCGCCCCGCGGTTCATCTGTATGTCACCCCAAGCGCAGCCGGGGGTCCCAGCCCGGAGGCCCCTTCATCAGCGATGCCTGCCGCACCGGCAGACCGCCGCTTCCCTTCTCGGTCTCGGCCTGTTGCTGGGCCTGGCTGCCTGCTCGCATTACCAGCTTGGCACCCGGGGCAAGCTGGCGTTCACGACGCTTTATGTGGCCCCGGTTGAAAACCGCGCCCTGCTGCCCCAGGCGCAGAGCGTGGTGGCCACCGGCATCCGCGACGCCCTGCTCAAGGACGGCCGCGTGACCCTGGTGTCTTCGTCCGGGGCCGCCGATGTCACCCTGCGGGTCACGCTGACCGGCTATGAGCGCGAAGTAGCGGCGGCGAATTCCGCCGATACCGGACTGGCGCGGAAGTTTTCCCTTCACCTGCGGGCCGCCTGCACGCTCACCGACAACCGCACCGGCCGGCCGCTGTTTGCCGGCCGCGAGATCACCGTCGCCAAGGACGCCTACGTCGACAGCGGTCTGGTGCCGGCGGAATACCAGACCCTGCCGCTGCTGGCCGGTGCGCTCGCCGACCAAGTGGCCCATGCCGTGCTCGACGTGTGGTAAGGAATCCGGCCGGGCCGGATTCCTTGAGGATTGAGTTTTTCCCCTTCTCCCTGCTCCCTTCCCCCTGCTCCGTTTATGCATCCGCCGCTGCTTGTTCCCTCCATCCTCGCCGGCGATCACGCGCATCTCGCCGCCAGCGCCGCCGCCGCCGGTCGCGCCGGCCTGACCTGGATCCATCTCGACATCATGGACGGGCATTTCGTGCCCAACCTCACCTTCGGCCCCGGCACGGTCGCGGCGCTCCGCAAGACCTCGGAGCTCTTTTTCGACGTGCACCTGATGCTCGATGAGCCGCAGCACTTCATCGAGCCCTTCGCCGCCGCGGGCGCCAACCTCATCAGCATCCACATCGAGCCGGCCTACGACCATGCCGGCACGCTGGCGCGCATCCGGCAGCTCGGTTGCCGCAACGGGATCGTGCTCAATCCCGGCACGCCGGCGGAGGCCATCGAACCGTGGCTCGACCGGGTGGATCTCGCGCTGGTGATGACCGTGCAGCCCGGCTTCGGCGGCCAGTCGTTCCGGCGCGACATGCTGCCCAAGATCGCCCAGATCGCCGAATGGCGCCGCACCCGCAGCCTTGACTTCCAGCTTGAGGTCGACGGCGGCATCGATCTCGCCACCGCGGCCGAATGCCGCGCCGCCGGGGCCGACACCTTCGTGGCCGGCACTTCATTCTTCGGAGCCAAAGACCCTGCCCGGTTTGCCGCCGCGTTCGCCAAAATTTGAGGCCGGCGCGCCGGCTCCAACCAACCGGTTGTGCCCGCCCCCCAGTCGGGGGGTAAAATCTCCGGGTTAGTTCCTCGACCGCGTTCCGGCCCTGGCGATTTCCGCGGCCCGACGGTATTGGTCGCGGAAGCTCCGGCCCAGCCGTTTGGCCAGTGCGAGCTCCTCGGCCTTGTTCTTCGAGCCCAGCGCCGCCTTGATCGCGCCTGCCGCCCGGTCGTAATCGACCGCCGACATGTCCTGCAACACGGCCAGCGCCGCCTCCGGCTGGCCGGCCGCGATGATATCCTTCCAGGCCGCGACCAGTTCCGGATGCGTATCCTGGCACATGACGCGGATGATGAACGCCAGTTCGCGGAAGATCCCGTCCGTCCATTCCTCGTGATAGATCAGCTGATTCTGCTCTGCGAACGGCGACACGTCGGGATCGCTCCGATACTGCTTCCAGTCCTCCCGGGTGTAGAAATCACGCCGCACCGGCATCCGGCGCAGATTGTATTGCACGGGCCCGCCCGGCGTGCCGGGCTTGAAACTCCACAGCTTCTGCGCTTCCAGCGACAGCACCCAGTCGATAAACGCCAGGGCCACGGTGCGGTTTTTCGCCCCGCGCAGGAGGGCGATGGGATCGACGGAGCTGACCGTGCCGCCGGCGGGCGAGACGAAGACCAGCCGGTCCGAGCCGCTGCGGCGCCGCTCCGCCTCCGCCTGCTGCCGTCCGTAGAAGTCGATGCACATGCCCGCCGCGCAGTTGCCGTCGGCCACGTCGATCGGCACCTTCTGCGAGGAATCGGTGAAATAGCGCGCGTTGGCGCTGATCAACTGCACGTGCCGCAGGCCCGCGATCCAGCCTTCGTGGACGGCCTGGGTCACGACCGTCTTTTCATCGAGATCGGAAATCCGATCGGACTCGACCATCAAGGTCAGCAGCCGTTCCTGCATCTGCTGCTGGATGACGTTTTCAAACGCCTTGGCCATGGAGCTGCTTTTGGTGGGATCGGCGAGCGCCACGGCGCCCCGCAGGCGCGGATCCTCGAGATCCGCCCACCGGGTGGGCGGCGTCTTGATGCCGAGCCGGGCGAGGGATTCCCGACTGGAAAGGATGCCGTAGTTGCTCAACACGGTGCCGACCCACCGGTCCTGCGGGTCCCAGTATTCCTCCCCGGCGTAAAACCGGGGGATCACGTTTTCGGTGAACCACTCCGGGTGCCGCTCCCGCACGCCGCAGTCGACGATCCGGCCGGCCTGGGCCTGCCGTTCGAAATCATACGTGCCGCCGCCAAAAAACAGATCGATGCCGCAATCGACATCCGAGGCGAGAAACGCCCGCCGGGCGGACATCGCCGGCGTGTCCTGCGCCGGTGAAATGCCGGGAATGATGCGTGGATTGGCGAACGCCGCCTGCACTTCGTTGCTCCAGTGGCGCCCGAGCACGTGGGTCCAGTAATTCTGAAACGACGCCGTGTAGGCGCCGTCGAGGTAGCGGGTGATCTCGCTCGTGCCGCCGATCACCCGCCAGTCAACGAAGACCGTCCGGCCGGTCTGCTGCTTGTACCAGCGCTGGAAAGCCAGCCCGAATTCGTAGCGGATCGCCTCGTTGTGCGGGGTGATGATGATGAGCGTGACATCGGCTTGCGCCGCCGACGGACGCCGCGGCCGGAGGAGGAACGGCAGGGCAAGGATTGCGGCCAAAACCAGGAAAATGAATAGCTTTTTCATGACTTTCCGATCCTTTGCCACCCGGACGCGCCGGATCACTCCACCAGCACCACCACATCCTCGGGGGCGACATGCGCATGCAGTTCGCCCTGCGCCACGGAACCGAGAAAGCGCGGATTCAGCTCCACGATTTTCAGGATCAGACCGGCACAGTGGAAATCATACTGGGCCATCTCGCCCAGATAGACCGACGCGCCGATGGTTCCCGGCACGCAGTTCTGTCCGTGGGACTCGCGGCCGAGCACCCAGCATTCCGGCCGGATGGACACCGTGACCTCGGCGCCGGCCTTGGGCGGCAGCGTCGGCTCGCCGAGCACCCCATCGAACCGGCCGATGGCGGTCTCCACGCTGGCCTTGCCGCCGCTGGCGGCGAGCACCCGGCCCGCGATAAAATCGGCCTCGCCGATGAAGCCGGCCACCGACCGGCGGGCCGGACGACGGTAGACCTCGTGCGGTGCCCCCACCTGCAGGATGCGGCCGCCGTCGAGCACCGCCATGCGGTCGGAGATCGAGAGCGCCTCCTTCTGGTCGTGGGTCACGTAGACCGTGGTCAGCTGGAAGTCCTTGCAGACGCGGCGGATCTCCCCGCGCATTTCCAGCCGCAGTTTGGCATCGAGATTGGAAAGCGGCTCGTCGAGCAGCAGGCAGCGCGGCCGGACGACGAGGGCGCGGGCGAGCGCCACCCGCTGCTGCTGGCCACCGGAAAGCTGGTTGGGCCTGCGATCCGCCTGCTCGTGCATGTGCACCGACTCGAGCGCCTCGCCGGTCCGGCGCCGGATTTCGTCCTTCGGCACTTCGCGCTCCTCGAGCCCGAAGGCGACGTTCTCGGCCACGGTCAGATGCGGCCACAGCGCATAGCTCTGGAAGACCATGCCGGTATTGCGTTTGTGCGGGGCGAGGCCCGTCACCTCCTCGTCGCCAAACAGGATCTGTCCCTCGTCCGGGATCGTAAAACCGGCCAGACAGCGCAGCAGGGTGGTCTTCCCGCAGCCGCTCGGTCCGAGGAGGAAGAACAGTTCGCCGGGATTGATTGTGAGATCCAGATGGTGCAGGGCGACGACCGGGCCGAAACGCTTCGTCAGCTTCTTGATCTGAATGGAAATCATCGCTTCCCCCGCGCGAGGGGCGAGGCAACCTGCCGCCTCCGGCAAAGTCAAAAGAATAACGGCCGACCGAGGCCGTGACCGCGCGCCGGCAGCAAACAATTTGCCAGCGCCCGGGATTTGGTTCTTAGCTTGGCGCGACCTGCCGCCTTCTGTCCGCTTTACCACCCGACCGCCACCGCTTTTCTCCGTCATGCCCGCCATCACCCAAGCCTTGCCCGCCGCCCAAGACCTCGAGGAGATCATCATTTCCGAGACCATGATCAAACGGCGGGTGCGGAAGCTCGGCCAGGAGATCACCGCCGCCTACGGCGAGGAGGAGGTCACGGTCGTCGCCATCATCAACGGCGCCCTGCTCTTCACCGCCGACCTGTTGCGCGAAATCCGCTGCCCGATCCGGCTCGATTGCATCCGCGTCTCCAGCTACCGCAACGAAACCCGTTCCACCGGCAAGCCCGAGATCGTGCACAGCCTGACCATCGACATCGCCAACCGCCACATGCTGCTGATCGACGACATCCTCGACACGGGCAAGACCCTCTCGGTGGTCGTCAACCTCATCAAGAAGCTCAAGCCCGCCTCGGTGAAAACCTGCGTGCTCCTCGACAAGAAGGGCCGGCGCGAGGTTGCATTCGCGGCGGATTTTGTCGGCTTCGACATTCCCGACCAGTTCGTGGTCGGCTATGGCCTCGATTTTGCGGAACGCTACCGGAACCTGCCCTGCATCGGTGTCCTCAAGCCCCACCTGCAGAATCCGCCCGAGTGGGCATAGAGGCAGGGTTGCGCCTCCGCGTCCGCCGTGCGGCGACCGGGGGCACCCGGCCTTGCGCCCGTCGTTTCTTCCTCCTACCGCCGGCGCGCGCTTGGGCGACGGTTCGCGCCTTGCCGGTTGCTTCTCCGCTTGACGGCAGCCGCCGCTCCTTTCCGAAAATCACCGGACTTCAACGCATTGATCTGGTCGCGGATCAGCGCCGCGCGCTCGAACTCCAGCTTGCCGGCGGCCTCCTGCATTTCCTCCTCCAGTTCCGCGATGACCGCGGCCACATCCGCCTCGTCACCCTCGGCGACCACGAGCGGTTCCTGATCGCGCTCCGTGCCGTCGTAGACGTGGAGGCTGGCCTGGGCGGAACGCTTAACGCTGCGCGGCGTGATCCCGTGCGCCTGGTTGTAGGCGAGCTGCTTTTCGCGGCGGTAACGGGTGGTCTCGATCGTCCGGCGGATCGATTCCGTGAGCCGGTCGGCGTAGAAGATGACCCGGCCGTTTTCATGGCGCGCGGCGCGACCGGCGGTCTGGATCAGACTCGTTTCGCTGCGCAGAAAGCCCTCCTTGTCGGCGTCGAGAATGGCCACCAGCGCCACCTCGGGCAAATCGAGCCCCTCGCGCAGCAGGTTGATGCCCACGAGCACGTCGAAATTGCCGAGGCGGAGGTTGCGCAGGATTTCCACGCGTTCGATGGCATCGATGTCGGAATGCAGATACTCGACCCGGATCTTTGCCTCGCGCAGGAAGGCCGTGAGGTCCTCGGACAAGCGCTTGGTCAGGGTGGTGACGAGCACCCGCTCGCCCTTTTCCACGGCGGCGCGGATTTCCCCGATCAGGTCCTCCACCTGCCCCTTGGTCGGCCGCAGGCTGATCTCGGGATCGAGCAGGCCGGTTGGGCGGATGAGCTGCTCGGCGACGACGGCGGAGTGCTCCAGTTCATAGGGTCCGGGCGTGGCGGAGGCGAAAACGGTCTGCCCCGTCACCTGCTCGAATTCGGCAAAGCTCTGCGGGCGGTTGTCGAGCGCCGAGGGCAGCCGGAAGCCGAAGTCCACGAGCACCTTTTTGCGCGCGAGATCGCCGTTGTACATGCCGCCGATCTGCGGCACGGTCGCATGGCTCTCGTCGATGAAGAGCAGGAAGTCCTTCGGGAAGAAATCGATCAGGCAGAACGGCCGTTCCCCCGGACGGCGGCCCACCAGGTGCCGCGAGTAGTTTTCGATGCCGCTGCAGAATCCCATCTCCTGGAGCATCTCCAGATCGTAGTTGGTGCGCATCCGGATGCGCTGCGCCTCGAGGTAACGGCCGTTCTGTTCGAACCAGGCCACGCGCTCCTCCAGCTCCGCCTTGATGCCGGCGATGGCGCCCTCGAGCTTGCCGCGGCTGGTGACGTACTGGTTGGCCGGATAGAGATCGAACTGCTCCAGCGGGCGGATGATCCCGCCGGTCAGCGGATCGAACTCGCTCAGCGCCTCAACGTCGTCGCCCCAGAATTCCACGCGCAACCCCTGCTCGAGGTAGGCGGGCATGATGTCAACCACGTCGCCGCGCACCCGGAAA
>JBAZMN010000089.1:0-6503 GCA_041649735.1 Opitutaceae bacterium
CAGGCTGGGTCAGGCAGAAGCGCGCCTCGAATTCCGTCCAGGCTTCATCTGACCGGGTCAGGCGCAGATCGCCGCGGTGGAGGCGGGCGAGTTCCCGGGCAAGGTTCAGCCCCAGCCCGTGGCCGGGGACGTTTTCCCCCATGGCGCCGCGATGAAAGCGTTCGAAGACATGCTCCCGGGCGGCGGCGGAGATGGGCCGGCCGGTGTTGCCGATGGTCAGAACGCCCCAGGGGCCTTCCGCACGGGCGGAGATGCGGATCCGTCCCCCCGGCCGGTTGTACTTCCGGGCGTTCTCCAGCAGATTTTGCAGGATGAGGGTGGTGTAGCGCTTCTCCCCCGCGATGAACAAGGCCGGGGGAAAATCCGTCTCCACGGCAAGCTGGAGCTCGTCGGGCAGCGCCCCGAGATCGTCCAGCCAGGCTTCGATCAGCGGAGTGAGATTCACCGGCCCAAGGTCGAGCTGGAGCCGGCCGGCGTCCATCCGGGAGAGCAGGAGCAGGTCCTCAATCACACTTGTGAGACGAAAGGTCTGGTGGACGAGCGTGGAGACTTCCTCGCGGGCCTCGGACGAAAGTTTCTCCCCGGCCAGCAACTCCTCGAGACCGGTGCGGAGGACGGTCACCGGGGTCTTGAGCTGATGGGAGGCGTCGGCGGAAAAGCGGGCGGACCGTTGCAACTCCTCATGGGTCAGTTCGAGGGCGGCCTCGGCGCGCTCGCTCCGGGCGCGATTTTCCTCCGAGTCCACCGCCAGCTTTTCCACCGGCGCGGAGAGCCGGCGGGAGAAGAAATGGCTGGCCGCCAGCGCGCCGAGGAGCAGCAGTCCGCCCGCGCCGAGGAACTGCCAGAACAGCCGCCGCTGGCGGGCGAGGGCGCCGGTGAGCGGGTAAATGCAGACCTCGTAGGCGGGAGGGAAAAGCGAGCCGGGATTGAGCCGCTTGTAGAACAGCAGGCACGGCGCACCGTTGACCGGGGCGCTCAGACTGCCTTCCGGGGCATCCGGAGTGGACATGGCCTGCGCCACCTGGCCGGCCAGCGCTGCCCGGACCGAAGGGGCGAGCGCCGGCAGCTGCAGCCGGCCGTCGAGCCAGATGCCGTTCTGGATCCGGGCATCGGCCGGTCGCCCGCCCGGCTCGAACGGTTTGAATCCGAGCACCAGCGCGGCGATGATCTCCCCGGTTTCCGTCGACACAATCGGCAGGGCGATGATCTCGTCGATCGTCCCGCCGGCTCCGTCCGCCCCTCTCAGGATGTAGCCGGTCTGCGGCCGGTCCGGTACCGTTTTGAGGGCCAACCGGGCCTCCTCGGCGGGTGCCAACCGGCCGGCGCCCTGGCCGGGTGGCGGCGAAATCACCGCGCCCCGGGCGTCAAGGAAACGGTAGAACCGGGCGTGGAGGGCATACGCGGTCGATTCCCGGGGCGGCGCCTCCGGATTCTCCATCACGTCGGCCAGTTCATCGCGGGCACTGGGGTAAAGGAGATCGAGCGCATTGTCCTCCAGGGCGGCATGGATCCGGGGCTTTTGCGCGAGCGTCCGGCAGCGTTCCGCCAGCGCGGCGTAGCGCAGCTCCTGGGCGGCATGCAGCGCGGCGAGCGCGTTTTGAAACTCCTGCCGCAGATCGCGCTGCACCGCGGCCGCGACATTGCGCTGCGCGAAAAACAGGCCCAGCGCCGTGACCGCCGAGACCACCAGCATCATCGCCACCAGCAGCTTCGTGCGGAAGCTGGCAACTCCTGGCGGCTTCGGCTCGGGCGGGGGGCTCACGGAAAGTCGGTGCGGAGGATCTCGCCATTGCGCAACTCCACCGGGCGTTCCAGCGTGGTCCGGCTGTCCACCCATGCCTTGAGCGTGTAAGGCCCCTCCGGCAGTCCGTCCAACCGGTAGTGTCCCGCCGGGTCGGTCAGGACGAAATACGGAGTGTCGAGCACGAGGATGAGTCCGCGCATGTGCTCGTGGATGTCGCACCGCAGCACCACCAGGCCCGGCACGTCGAAGATCTGGGCGGGGACCGGCCGCTCGTCGGGACGGTAGCGGCCCAGATCGAAGCGTTTGGCCGGCGAATAGGAAAAGATGTTGTGGTAGGTGTCGTCGAGATTGGGAAACTCCACCTTCGTGCCCGTCTGCACCGGCAGCAATGCCGGCACGAACGCGAAGCCTTTCTGGGCCACCTGCCGGGTCGCCGGGAGGGCGGGCCGGGAAAACGGGCCGGTGAGATAAACCACCGCCAGCGGCGGATTCGTGGAGAGGATGCCTCCTTCGGTGATGATCTCATAGCGCTGGTTCATCACCGGGGCGGCGTGCGCCTTGGGCAGGGCGACGTGGCCCTCGACCGTCGCCTGCGCGCAGGCGGTTCCGGCCGCCGCCGCGGCGGCCAGAAGGCAGGAAAGGATGCCGGGGAATCTCATGGGGTGCAGGATGCGGCCGCCGCGGCGCGATCAGGCCGGCCCGCGGATGGTATAGCCGATGAAACGGAGCGTGTGGATCAGGGGCGTGGTGAAGGTCGAGTCGATTTTTTTGCGCAGGCGGGTGATGAAAATCTCGACGGTGCGCGTGTCGTATTCGTGGTCGCGCTGCCAGACCCGCTCGCAAAGCTCCGTGCGGGAGAAGACCCGGCCCGGCTCCTGCATCAGCACCTGCAGCACGTCGAATTCCCGCGGCGACAGGGCGATCGGCCGGCCGGCCCGGGTGACGCGGCGGTGCTGCACGTCCATCTGCAGGTCGGCAACCTTGAGCAGGTCCGCCGCCGTCGGCGTCGCCCCGCGCCGGCCCAGCGCCTCGATGCGGGCGACCAGTTCGTCGAGCGAGAAGGGTTTGGCGAGATAATCGTCCGCCCCGGCCTTCAGGCCCTTCACCCGGTCATCCACCTCACCCCGCGCCGTGAGGATGAGAATCCGGGCAGGAGAGCTGTCCTGGCGCAGCCGGGAGAGCACCGAGAGGCCATCGAGTCCGGGCAGGTTCAGGTCGAGAACGATCAGGTCGGGCGGATCCTCCAGCGCGACCCGCAGGCCGTCGGCCCCGTCGAAGCTCGCGCGGGCGATATGCCCGTGGCGCGTCAGCGCCCGGCTGATATGCCGGGCGAGCTGGGCTTCATCTTCAATCACGAGGATTCGCATACCTGCTGTTAATTTAGCCTGTAACCGGGCTGGCGTCCATGGCGGACTTGCCGGCCGCCGGCGCGATGGGCCGCCAAACCGGGCTCGTGCGTGGAACCCGGCCGGACGCTCGCTGGGGGCTTCCGCCGGCCGATGCGGGGCGGTTCAGTTGCAGCCGCAGCCGCTGCCGCCGACCCCATGACCGCCGGAGGCGGACTCGCGCGAGAAGTAGACATGCTCGGCCATCGCCGAGGCAAGGGGGTCGCGGTCGGGGCGCATCGTGTAGTCGGCCAGCGTCGCGCGTTCCCAGGGCTGCACGCGCACGAGCTGCGGGTTCGTGCAACCGCTGAGAACGGCGAGGCCCAGCACAACCAGCCAAAAAGCCGGACGGAAACAGGAGGTTTTCATGGTGAGCGGGGATTCTCGGTGAGCAGGGCGACGATTTCCCGGCGCAGTTCGCGCTCGGTGTCGTCGCCGTGAAACCCTTGATGCACGAAGCGCACCCGGCCGTCGCGCCCGAGCAGATAACACGTGGGCATGGCCGGGACTTTGACCTGGTGGACCAGCCGTTGCGCCTGATCGCGCATCACGACGAAGGACGGGTTGAGCCTCTTGACGAAGGCCTCATAGGCGGCCGGATTTTCGTCCACGCTCACGGCCACGACGATGAGCCCGTGCGCGCGGTAATCGGCCTGCAGTTTCGCATAGGCCGGGAACGACATCCGGCACGGCGCGCACCAGGAGGCCCAGAAATCCACCAGCACCACCTTCCCCGCGGTGGCGGGGGGCGGAGCCCCGGCCAGGCCGGCGGCGACCAGGGAGGGAAAGGAATCACCGGGTTGCAGGTTTGCGCGGGCGGCGGTCCCGGCCAGGAGGCCGGCGAGCAGGACGGCGATCCGCAGGCCGATGGAGCCGCGACGCCTCCGTCGCGGACTTTGCGTCGCTCGCGACGAGGGCGTCGCGGCTCCAATATGAAACAAGCGAGCCAACACGCCGCCAAGGGTGGGGCGCGTTATCCTTAACGCGCCGCGGGACGAGTATCGCGGCGGGCTAAGGATAGCCCGCCCTACCTCGATAGCCGATCCCATGGTTGGATACGTGTGAAGGAGGCTGCGGTTAATGCGCGGCGACATATTGGAAAAATCCCCGGGTCTGCGCCCGGATTTTCCCGGTGAGCAGGAGGCCTTCCGCGCCCGGGCAGGCTTGCACGAAATCCACTCCCTGGGGCACGCCGAGGACGAAGGCGGTGGTCGACAGGATCCCAGCCTGCAGGCAGGTGCCGGCGATGATCGTGGCCTGCGTGCAGCCGTTTGCCACCGGCCAGCCGGTCCGCGGGTCAACGATGTGACCGTAGCGGCGGCCGTCGATTTTGCAGCAGCGGAGATAATCGCCCGATGACGCGATGCCGCGGCTGCCGCTCAACCCCACGCTGGCCCACGGCGTGCCGGGATGCTGCGGATCCTCCAGCCCGATGTGCCAGGCCGGCCGGCCCGGCGGCGCTCCGAGCGCCCGCAGATCGTGGCCGAAATCCACCAAGGCGTTGGCGATACCGTGGTCCAGGGCGATCTGCGCCACGAGATCCACCGCGTATTCCTTGCCAAAGCCGCCGAAGTCGAGCGCCATGCCCGCCTCGGGGAGAAAAATCCGGCCGGGGGCGCGCTGCACCTTGGCCCAGCCGACGAGCCGGCGCGCCGCCGCGATTTCCCCGGCGGAGGGGACGCGGGGCGCGGCGGCCTTCCAGTTCCAGAGCTGGATGAGCGGCAGGGCCGTGGGATCGAGCACGCCCCGGGTCATGAAATGCAGCGTGTCGCAAAGCTGGAGCAGCTGTTCCATCTCCGCGTCCACCTCGATCCAGGCGCGGCCGGCGGCGCGGTTGATGCGGCTCACGAGGCTGTCGGGCCGGAAGCGCGAATACTTGGCCTCGAAGGCTTGGACCCACGCCACCGCCGCGCGCTCGAACGCCGCCGCCTGTGCGCGGCCGCCGGGCGCCGCATACTGGACTTCGCACGTCGTGCCGAGCGCCGGAACGGCCAGCTTGCGCAGCGATCCGGCGGCGGCCGGATCGGCGGCCGCCGGGAGGCGTTGGGATTGGGCGTTGAGAACCATGCGGACAGGTGGGCGCGGGGGTGTCCCTCACCACAAGAATTTCACGCCGGCGGTCACGACGCTCGCGCGCGGATAGGCGCTCTGCGGAGTCACGCCGTCCCGGCCGCGCATGTCGTAGGTCCCCAGCGCGACATCGAACTGCAGCCGGGCGGTTGCAGTCCAGACGGCCTTGAGGCTGCAGGCAAAGGTGCGCAAGGCGGAAATCCGGAAGTCAGACGAGTAGAACGGACCCTGGGTGGGCGGCGCCCCGGCCACGGGCATGATCGACGTCTGGTCGAGGTTGTAATGGTAGAAGGACGCGGCGCTCTGGTCGTAGAGGCGCAGCTCCGGCTGCAGGATGAACTTCTCCCCGACCCGCTGAATCCAGGTCAGGGTGAGGGTGTGGGCGTTGGTGCCGAACGTGTCGTGGTAGAAACGGTAACCGGCCTCCACCGCCCCGTGCAGGCCGGTGAAGGCATGGTTCAGCGAGGCCACGGCGGTCCATTTGGTGCGCTCGTCGGGCCGGTTTTCCGCAAAGGTAAACGGCAGGAAAATCCCCGGCGCGACCTCGATGTTTTTCTGCACGAGCTTGTATTGGGAGCTCAAAAAGCCGGTCGCGCGGCCGGCCGTGAGGTCGAAGGTGACGGAGGTGAGGGGATCGAGCAGCTGGGTGAGGCCCACGATCACGTCGGCGGTGCGCTTGTGGGCCCAGGGGGTCTGATAGAACACCTTCACCTGGTCGTCCGTGCCGGCGATGCCGGCGAGCAGCAGGGTGTTCTTCTGGTTGAAGGCGGTGAGGGTGTTGGCCGACCAGCCGGTGGAAACGTAGTCGCGCTCGTGGCTGCGGGCGAAGCCGAGGGCCAGGTTCAGCCCGGGGAACTGGCGGGAGAACTCCGCGTTCCACGCGGTGCGGTTTTTTTTCAGTTCGGTGAGGACGACCTGATCGCTGCCGGCCGGCGCGGGCTGGCCGTTGGGCGTGGCGCCGGAGATGGCATCGATCACGCCTTCCAGTTTCAGGTGCAGGTCGGGGCCGAAATCCTGCTCGAACAGCGCGCCCTGGGTCCGCACGGCGATGCGTCCGTCCGCCTCGCGGTAATCCTCGTATTTGTAGCTGATGGCATTCTCGGCGTGCAGGAGACGCGGGGCGGTCATCACCAGCCATCCGGCCAGCCCCGTGCTGAGGCCCATTGATTTGAGGCGGGACAAGGGAGTCATGGTTTTTTGTGCACCGGGGCATGGCGCCGGGCCGGTTCAGGCGCCTTTGGTGCGCCCCAACCAGGATGCCGGCGCAAAATGGAGGACCGTTTCATGATATGGACAGGGCGGCC